>CALIOL010000001.1 GCA_938044705.1 uncultured Ilumatobacter sp.
GTGCTCGAGCGCCCCATCAGGCGCTCCACCAGCGCAATCTCCACTCGCCGAGCCGTGACGGTGACGGTCGCCGTGTCGCTCACGCTCGTCGCCACCGCCAGCAGCTTGATCGACACGCCAACGACCGCCGATGCCGCTCCGATCGTGATCGCAGCGCCTGACGTCGATCCCGTGTCGTCGCTACCGCCGGCACCGTCGACGAGCGACACGTCGGCGACCACCGCGGTAGCCGCCGTCGATCGCGAGCCAGCGGGATCCGATGAGGTCCGCCAAACTGCTCATTCTGCGACGGGCTCGGCGTCCTCGGAGGCCAACCCACCGAGCGTTGCGCTCGCGGCAGCGGATGCCCCGACGGCGATCGCGGTGTTCGGTGACAGCGTTCCTGCGTGGTTGATGCGCGACGCCGCCCAAGCGTTCGGTCGCCGCGATGTCGTGCTCATCAACGGCGCAAACGAGGCGTGCGACGGCGCCATCTCGCTCCCATTGGGGCGGGACCGGCGGCAGATGGAACTCGAGCCGCCGCCGTCGTGCAAGGAGTGGGTCGAGAGCTACCCGGAGACGCTGGCGTCGTTCGATCGTCCGGTCGAAGTCGGTTTGCTCGTCATCGGTCAGGCGCCCACCGTGGACCGACTGATCGACGAGCAATGGAAGCACCCGTGCGATTCGACGTCCTGGTATCTCGGCGATGTGCGAGCGCGAATCGAGTTCCTGCGGGAGGCGGAAGTGGAACCCGTGATCGCGCTCCCAGCTCGGTTCGGCGCCCGAGCGAGCTTCATCCTTCCCGACGACTACCAGGATCGCATCTCCTGCGTGCGGACCGGGCTGATGGGCTTGGCGCTCGAACAGCATGTCGAGACCGTCGACCTCGACGGATTGTTGTGTTTCGCAGACGATTGCGACTCCCGTCGCACGGGCGACGGGATCCACGTCGACCCGGACGTGGCCAGTGAGGTTCTGGACGAACTCGTCGACCTCACCCTCGCTTCCCGCTGAGGCGCTGAAAGAGCCGGCGATCCGACCTCACGACTCAACCGGGCGACGGTCGCCGCCCGCTCGCAGCGTATTGCGCCGGAGCGAGAGAGGTATGGCGTTTGAAGTGGCGGGTGAGATGTGACTGGTCGTAGAACCCGGCGGTTACTGCCGCTTCGGAAGTGGGCATGCCCTCGAGAAGCAGCTTCCGTGCGACCTCGACTCGCTTGGCGATGATGTAGGCGTGCGGGGCTATCCCGAACGACTCCGTGAAGCTACGGATCAGGTGCGGCTTCGACCGGTCGAGTAGCGAGGCGGCGTCGGTCAGTGTGATCGGTGATGTGGTGCCCGCATCGAGGAGCGCACGGAGCTGGTGGGCGATTCCTGTCTCGGGTTCGGGGACGCCGTTCGGATCGGTTCCGAGGTGCCGGATGACGCGATCGGCGATCAGCGTGAGCGAGGTCTCCGCGCCGATCGGATCGTCGGCGTCGACGAGGTGGTGGTGGAACGAGACGAGTTCTCGCCTGAGAACCGGGTCGTCGATGTTCGTCTGGTCGACAGCCGCGCCGATGAGCGCTTCGGGCAGGAACGTCGCCTCGAGATAGAGCACACGCTTGGTGAAGCCCCCGGCGCCCGGGGCGGGTTTGCCGTCGTGGGTGACGCCTGGTGGGAGAATCGCCACCGTCTGGCCGAACGCGGCGCAATGTCGCTTGTCGAGGTCGTAACTGATGGCCCCGTTGTCGACGATCAACAGGGTCCACGTGTCGTGCGAATGAGGCGGGTAGCCGTAGTCGACGATCCGGGCGTGAAACACCTCCGACACGCCGTCGATGCTCGGACGCCACGCATGGACACGACACCGGTCCGGCAGAGGCTCGTCCACGTCAACAATGTACAAGCCGCACCGCACGGCGAGGGTCCAAGATCGACCCATGAAACCCAACGACCCGGTCAACTTGACCGAAGCGCTCGCCTCGTTCGAAGCGGTGTACAGCCCACGCATCGTCGCCACGATGAACGACTACGACGTCCGGATCGCTCATACGCGCGGCGAGCACGTCTGGCACCGCCATCACGACACCGACGAGTTCTTCCTCGTCCTCGACGGGCAATTCAACGTCGCGATCCGAGATGACGACGGATCCGAAAGCGTCGTGGAGTTGCGGCAGGGCGACACGTTCGTGGTGCCGAGAGGAGTTGAGCACCGGCCGTCGTCGCCAGGCGGTTCGATTCTGATGTTCGAGCCGTCAGGAACATCGACGACAGGTGACCATGACGGTTTCCTGCCGAACCATGTCGACTCGACCACGGGGCACGAGCTGTGATCGAGCAGAAGGTGGCACTCGTCGTTCGTAGCGACCTCGTCACGTGGCAGAAACTGAACGTTGCAGCATTCCTCACGAGCGGGTTCGGCACAGCGCTGCCGGAGGTGATCGGCGAGCCATACCTCGACGGCGACAATCGGGAGTACCCGCCAATGTTGACGATGCCGGTCCGCGTGTTCGGTGGCGACGCTGAATCGTTGGCACGTGGGTTCGACCGAGCACTCACCAGAGGGCTACTCGTCAGCGTGTACACCGACGACATGTTCGCCACGATGAATGATGCCGACAACCGAGCAGCCGTTGCCCGGGTGCCGACGTCCGAGTTGCCGATCGCTGGGTTCGCCGCCGTCGGCGACCGCAAGCGCGTCGACAAGGCATTCGACAGACTGAAGCCGCATGAATGAACCACCGTTGGACCTGATCGAAGAGATCGCCGACGTCGAAACGGTCGATGGCACGATGGCGGTGATCCGAAAACGACCGAAACTCGGCGACTGCCCTGGCGTGGTGATGTTCCACGACGGACCCGGCATCCGCAATGCCACCCATGTCTTCGCGCGAGAGCTCGCCGGCGCCGGCTTCGATGTCGTCGTGCCCGACCTGTATCAC
>CALIOL010000002.1 GCA_938044705.1 uncultured Ilumatobacter sp.
TTTGAGGTCGCTCATCGTGGACGGTTGGGCGTGGGGAGAGCTCGCCAAGGGTCTGTTGTGCATCGGCGCCGTCGCGACGGTCAGCTTCGGTCTCGCATCACTGGCGATGCGCGGCCGCGTCACACAGAACTGAGATCGACGACGCTGCGACGTCAGCCCTCGGCCACGATGCGGGTCATCTCGCCGTTGCTGCGAGCGATCAGCACCACGTTGCCCTGCACTGCAACCGAGGACAGATAGGTCTCTTCGTTCGCTCCGTCGATGAACTGGCTCACCAGCGACTCGCCGACGCTCGCGATCAGCCACTGGGTTGGCTCCACGTAGCTCTCTTCGCTCGGAATCCGATACTCCGACTCGGGGATCGGCTCACCGTCGGCGTCGAGCTGTACCCAGTCGAACGAGCTGAACGGCACCTCCAACAGCACGTCACCGGACTCGGGGTCGAAGACTCGGAACCCTTCGAGCTCGCCGGGAACGTCGTACACCTCTTTGACATACTCGAACTCCATCTGGCCATCCTCCGTGGGGTCGAACGCTTCGGTCGACACGACCTCACCGGTCGCGACGTCGGTCAGCACATACGACACCGAGTTGACCTCTCCGCTGAAGCGGGTCGCTACCTCGAGCAGATACCCGTCTCTCTCGACCGATGCCGAACTCCCGAAGGATCCGAACGGGTCACCTTGTTCCTCGCCGTAGTCCTCGACGACGACGGCGTGGCGCCCGCGGACCTGACCCCAGCCCGACGCCGGTGCATCGCCGAGATCGATCGGCGAGAACTCCGAGGATGCCGGGTCGAAGAGCAGACGGAACGGCTCACCGGTCTCGCTGTTCCCGGAGACGACGAGGCCGGCGTCGGTCTCGATCAGCCAGTCGACGTTGCCGCCATTCGGGAGTTGGACGGGTGACCAACGAACGCCGTCATCCGACAAGCGCAGGTCGGAGCCGACTGCGACAAAGCCGGAGTCGAGCGCGACCGTCTGGCCGAACCCGTAGTCACCGTTCCCACCGATCTCGGTCTTCTGAGGAACTCCACCCCATGCTGCGGTGTAGGTCAGCGTTTCCTGTTCGTCCTGGGGCGGCTCGTCGATGCCGAGTTCTTCCCAGGTGAACTCGACAAGCTCAGGCGGCCCGGGCTCGGGTTCTCCGCTGTAGACCTCGACGGTCAGGCCAGTCTCGTTCATGGAGGTGCCGTACCCACCAGGGGTGTCGAGGGCGGCCTCGAGTTCGTCGTCGAGGAGGAGATACGGGTCGAACTGTGTGTACCGAGCGAGCGAGACAACCCACGCATCTTCGTTCACGGCGACCGAGCTCACGAACGTGTTGGTCCGGACGAAGTCGGGAAGATCGTTCGGTTGACTCGGCAGCGCGACGTCCTGTCGCTCCCAGCTGACGAGGTCGACCGTGGACCAGACTTCGAACCCCGTTGGGCTCTCCTGCGCTTGCGCTGCGCCCTCTGCCACCGGCACGACGGCGACGAAACGGTCGCCGGCGCTTGCGAGGACCGGGTAGCTCTCCGCGTCGACGGGCAGGTCGACGTCGATGTCGTCCCACTCGACGCCGTCCTCGCTGAAGCGGAACGAGGTCTCGCGTTGCGATGGAACGCCGTAGATCGCCTCGGAGACTTCGGGGTCGGAGAGAACGATCTCCGAGACGACGTCGAAGAGACCTGCATCCTGCAGGATCACCGTGGCTTCGTCGAGTGTCGACGGCAAGCCGTCGGGAAAGAGATCAAGCACTTCCTGCGGGAACCGCTCGGCGATCTCGGGCGGGAGCTCTGCGGGAAGCTGCTGAGGAAGGAACCGGTTTTGGACCGCCAAGAAGCCGCCGTTCCATGGGTACAGCTGGGTATCGCCCGCGTACTCCTGGTCGATCACGAGCCCGGTGTCGGCGACGGACTCGACGCTCGCCGGCGAAACCTCGAGCGGTCGCTCGACGGGCGGTGGGGTGGACGCCGGTGGGGTCGGATCGATCGCCGGGTCCGCAACCGTCTGTTCTTCGTCGGTCACCTCATCTGTCGCTTCCGCTTCCGTCTCGGGTGCGGTTGCAGTGACGAGCAGGTCGTCGCCGTTGTCTCCGGCGACGTTCGCAATGACGAGACCCGACGCTGCAAGCGCGCCGACTGCGGCCACGCCCATCGCAGCTTGGCGACGTCGGCGACGTCGGCCGGCGGCGCCGCGGACCTGTGCCAACACGACGGTGCTGTCGCCCTGATCGATCGCATCGGCAGCGTCGACCAGTTGGGTGGCGAGTTCTTCGGGGAAGTCAGGTGTACTCATGTCGTTCCTCCTGTTGCGGTTCGGGTGACATCGTTCGTTGTGGGCTCACGCTGACCCCAGTTGTGATGAAAGTGCGGAGAGCGCTCGACTCAGGCGGCTCTTGACCGTGCCGGGACGGATGCCGAGGGCGTCGGCGATCTGCTGCTCCGACCAGTCGAGGTAGTAGCGCGCAACGACCACGACTCGATGATCGACCGACAGCTCGCGTAGTGCCGGACCCAGCCGGGGGTCGATCGGTTGGGGTTCGGCACCTGGCAGGTCGGGGTACTCGACGCCGTGGACGGAGACTTCTCGACGGGTCTTGCGCCACCGGGAACGTCCCCAATTCAGCCCTGCTCGATACACCCATCCGGCCGGGTTCTCGTAGCGACCCACGCGACTCCAGCGCTGCAGTGCTTTGGCGAACCCTTCAGATGCCGCGTCTCGGGCGAGATGCTCGTCGCCGAGCGCCAACGCGAGACCTCGCACGATCTTGGCGTGATTCGCGTGGAAGAAATCGTCGAACCCCGAGACGTCGACATCGACGCTCGACAATCGGTCGCGCTCTACATCCAAGGATGCATCTTTCACCACTGCGGTCACACACTCAAACGCTTCGGCGCATCGTTTGGTTCCATGATTTCTCCACGAGCTGATGAACGCCGCCGCGACGGGTCAGTCGACGGCGATTTGAGCCAGACGCAATGGGCCACCGTCGACGAGCCACGCAAGACCGGGCCGAGCGGGGATCAACGAGCGACGCGGGATCTGGGCGCCGAGGAGATCGCCGTCAGGATCGCTCCGCGAGGCGAGCACGATGCCACACCGGGCTTTGGCGACTTCGCGGGTCCAGTGCCCATACGAGCCGCGAATCGCATCAGCTCGGCCGGCAGCGATGATCGTGACGTGGTCGTGCTCGCCCTTTGCGATCGCGCCCAGAATTCCGGGGTCCTCGATGCGGTGCGCATCGTCGACGACGACGCAGATCCTCGTTTCCGTTGCTTCGAGAACGCCGGGATCGAGCGGCGACCGACGGTCGACGCGGATCACCGCGAACGGTGTGCCCCGCCGCTGAGCATCCGCCTCCCACTCGAGCGCGCACCGTTCGAGCGCCCCAGAGACTCCAGTGCGCGGCGAGCCGACGATCAGCACGTGGTCGCCGTCCGCCACCTCGAGATGAGCAACGCCGAGGTCGGCGTTCGAGATCCCGACGGGCAGCGACACCACGTCGCATCGCCGTGCGATGGCGTCGGACGCGACGAGAGACGCCGACTCGACGAAATCGGGCAGGGCGACGATCATCTCGGGCCCACCTGCGACGTCGCCGCGAGCTGGGATCTCGGCGAGTCCGGCAGCGCCCTGGGCGACCTGCGCTTCTCGCCCCGTCGCAAGCACCCGCAGTCGTCCTGGTTTGCCGTGCGGCGCTGGAGCGGCACGCAGACCCAGCCCACGAGCAGCACCCGGATCGTCGAGGTGGAAGAACCACCGATGAGCGAGGGGCGCCATCGTCATCGCGCTGTTGGCGTCGTCGGCGAGTACCACGGTCACACGAGCTGCCGGGCCGTCGTTCACGAGACGCTGCAGCAGGTCGAACGTCGCCTGCCGCTCGATCGGTCCGAGTGCATTTCGGACGGATGCGTACCCGTCGACCATCACGACGATGTCAGGGCCCTCATCGCCACCCGCAGTCATCCGGTCGTCGATCACGTCGACCACTCGACTCAACATGCGATGGACACGCTCCTCCTCGGTGATGCGAGCGACGCCGCCGCAATGGGCCAATGACGCCAACGCCGTGAGTCCGTCGTCACCGCGGGCGTCGATCACGTAGAGGTGGAGACGGTCGGCCGGCACGGATCGACAGATCGCGCTCGCGATCGAGATCATGGTCCACGTCGTCCCAGACCCGATCGAGCCGATGAGTCCGAGGCTGCCCTCACTCGGGTGCCAGGCGAGTGGGACACGTCGCTGATGTTCCGGGTCGTCGATCACGCCGATCGCGGCCGCATCGGTGTCCGCGATGCCCCAGTCGCCTTTGTCTTCTTCGCTGGGCAACGGGAACGGCAACGGGTCGACCCACGGGCGGTGTGGCGCTGTCAACTCGTCGATCGCTGCTGCGGCGACGATGGCCTCGACGGTCACTTCCAATTCGGTGCGCTCGTCGTCGGGACCCTGCGCTGCCGAACCGACGCCGGCAACCGCACCGCTCGCTCCCCGCTTTGCGGGATGCTCGACGACGATGCCGCCACGCTCACCTTCCGCTGCTGCGCCGGTGCAGCGGGCCGCTTGGAACACGACGAGTTCATCGGGTCCGAGACGCAGCGCTGCGCGACCCGGCAGGCCGCGCGGGAACTTGGCGGGAAGCTCGTCCCCGACCACGTCCATGGCGTCGGCACGGTCGTGCAGCCGCAACGCCAACCGCAGGTTCGTGTTTGCCCGGATGTCGTCGTTCACGACCCCGGCGGGCCGTTGCGTCGCCAGCAACAGGTGGACGCCGAGGCTGCGCCCGCGCTGTGCGATTCCGACGAGTGCGCTGAGAAAGTCGGGCAGCTCCTTGGCCAGTGCTGCGAACTCGTCGATCACGACCACGAGGCGCGCGATCGGGTCGAGTGGCCAGCCGGCGTCGTCGCGTCGGGCCCGATAGTCGGTCAGATCGGACGCGCCGACCGTGCGCAACATCCGCTCGCGCCGGTGGAGTTCGGCATCGAGGCTCACCAACGCGCGCTCGGCGAGGCCGTCGTCGAGGTCGGTGACGAGCCCGACCGTGTGCGGTAGCGCGACACACGCATCGAAGGTCGAGCCGCCCTTGTAGTCCACGAGAACGAAGTTGAGATGTTGCGGCCCGACCGATGCCGCGAGGCTCAACACGAGGCTGCGAAGGAGTTCGCTCTTGCCCGCACCGGTGGTGCCGGCGATCAATCCGTGCGGGCCGTCGCGAACGAGGTCGATGTCGACTCGTCCGTCGACTGACGAACCGAGCGGAGCGCACGGAGCGGGGTCGGCTCCCCCGTCGCGCCAACGCTGAGCGATTGCCTCGGCGGTCACCTGGGGACCGGGCAGTAACTCGCCGAATGACACGCTCGCTGGAACTCCACCGCCCGAGCCACCATCGTCTTCGGGGTCCACGAGGCACGCCAGTCGACGAGCGATGTCGTCGGCCGTGTCGAGCGAGATACCGGCGAACTCGATGGCGACCACATCGTCCTCATCGGGAACGTCCCCCGCCCAGGAAGCAGATCCGGCTGAGCCGACGGTCAACACACGTCGACACATGGCCGGGACGGTCGCGTCGGTGTCGACCACGACGATCGATGCAGCACCCGATGCGCTCACGAACCGTCGGAGGGGGCCCGTGCGCGCGGTGAACAGGTGAGGCTCGTCGGTGACCAGCAACGTCACACGTTCCGAGTCGACCGCATCGAGCGCGTCACCGAGAGCATCCGCATCGACGAACGTGATGAGCGACGAGCCGTCGAGCGCACCGTGGGGCAACCAGTCGACCCAGCGCCACGAACGGGGATCGCTCGAGACGACCACGAGCTGCCAGTCAGCCGGACCGATCCACGTGGCCAGCTGAGCGATCACCGCTCGCGCCACCGAGCAACCCAGGGAGCGCGCACCATGCAGGGCAATCGCGTCACCCGGGTGAATGGTCACCGGCGCATCGACACCATCGAGGCGCGTACTCGCCTCGACGCGCTGGAGGATCGACGGGTCGAGCGCTGACGGGTCACCCACCTCGATCTCAGGGTGCCACCGGTGGGTTCCCGTGCCGATGACCGCGCACATGCCGCGGTCGTCGCCGTCGACACGTCGCTGCCAGATCCTCGTGCCGGAGCCGAGTGCCTCGTCGTGCGTCTCGACCATCGATCGGTGTGTCGAGCGATGGTGTGCGCGGCGGAGTGCGTGCAGCCGGTCGACGGCGACTCGAAACTCCTCGACTCGTTCTGCGTGGTCCCCGCGCACCTTCGTGCGCTTGCGCCGAGCGGTGACCGTGCCGACGACGAAGGTCGTGAGCGAGGCAACGAGGCCCATCGCGGCGAACAGCACGAACATCGCGTTTCCCATCACCTGCGCGATGACCACGGCACCCATTGCGGTCACGGCCACGCCGATCAGACCTGTCAAAGCCGGCCGCGCCGGCTCCTTGCCGGCAACCGGAGCGACCACGGGTTGCGGCGACCACGCCGGTGCGCGATGCGGTGCTCGCCAGACGATGCGGCGCCACGGATCGGTCGGGTGCGCGGCGATGGTCCCCTCCGGACCGGCGGTCGAGCCGGCAGACGGGCGAGCACAGAGGGTGCCCGGCGCACGAAATCGCAACGTGCTCGACCCGACGGTCACACGATCACCCACCGCAACCGCGGCGTCCGATTCGAGGGCTCGCCCGCCCACTCTGAACGGGGTGGAACCACTGAGCTGGATCAGCTCGATCGACCCGTCCTCGTCGATCAGCAGCAGACCGTGGTGTGGTTCGACGGCGGGGTCATCGAGATGCAGTCGGGCGTGGCGGGCGCGACCGATCAGATGTCGTCCAGCGGGAAGGGCGACCCAGTTCGAGGCTGCCGGGCCAGCGACCACCGAGACCTCGACGATCGCCTGAGAGCCACTGCCAACATCGGCATGGACTCCACGCGGGTCGCTCGCGAGCCGAGCACCGATCCGCAGTTCGTCGACGTCGGCGAGTCGCTCGGATGAGCCGAGCGCGCGACCGGTTGTCCACAGGCGGTCCGCGCCGAGCCGGTCGGCCAGCTCGCCGACCGTGTCGTGGCGATCGAGCGAACGAACGATGATGCGGTCGCCGTCTGGGCCGAGGACGTCGAGTGGAGGAAGCGTTGTCTGTGCCACACCCCTCACGGGGTCGCCGAGGAGC
This sequence comes from uncultured Ilumatobacter sp., assembly GCA_938044705.1. Lineage (GTDB taxonomy): Bacteria > Actinomycetota > Acidimicrobiia > Acidimicrobiales > Ilumatobacteraceae > Ilumatobacter_A. The sequence goes on from CALIOL010000002.1 coordinate 7,132, forward strand.
AGAAAGGGAAAACGAACTTCGAGGTCACCGTCACCATCGCGATGTCGACCATCGCGGCGGCCGCCTCACAGCGCAGCTGGTGTGGGAACTCGCCTCGATTCGGCGACGTCCACCCTCACGACGAAAACCACCGCTGAGCTGGGGCTGTGAGGCACCTGCCGAGCGCTGTGAGTTCGCTGGCCGAGGAAAGTTGGGCGGTGAGCGAGCTGCTGTGAGTCCAGCGGTGAGGGTCGTTCTGCATGGTGGCGCCATGACCAACCGCATCATCACCGCCCCACCCGCTCCCACCACGCCCGGACCCACGTCGACCGGATCGCCGACACGTCGAGCGACGTCGATCGTGCAATCCGGGCGCCGCCGGCACTCGACACCGCTTCTCGCTCAACTGGACCGGGAGTGGACACGGATGCGGCGCCGTCCACAGGTCCTTCGGCGCGTTCGGGCGTGGTCTTCGAACCCCGTGCTGGCACCCGTCGTCACCGGCATCAGCAACCTCGATGACCTCGTCGCTGCGACTCAACCGGGCGGCAGCGGCGGTGACGACATGCTTCGTTGCCTGATCGCCCTCGCAGCTGACGAGGAAGTGGCCGGGCGCATCGTGCTGCAGCGGATCCTGCCCGGGCTGATCAGTCGCTCGCGCCGGTGGAACGGTCACGTGCGCGGCGCCGACGTGTGCGACATCGCCGTGGGTGCCGCGTGGCTTGCGATCCGCTCGTACGACGTCGAGACGCGATCCCGGCACGTCGCGCCCGCGTTGATCGCCGACGCACTGTGGATCGCCTTTCGACGTGACTCGCGCCGCAAGGTCGAACAGGAGGTGCCGGTGCCGGCCACCGTGCTGTCGTCGCGAGCTGCGCCCGAGCGCGAGACCGCGCCGATGACGGCGCTCGCCGGCACGCTGCGGGCAGCACAACGGGCAGGAGTTCCGGCCGCGGATCTCGACCTGATCCGCCGGATCGTGGTGGCCGGATCGCCGTCACAGGCCGCACGAAACTGCAACGTGACGGTTCGCACGATCCGCAATCGGCGCGACGCAGCGTCGTGGAAGATCCGTCGCGCACTCGGTCCCGATTGGGCGGACTGGACCGATCCGCTCGTCGCTGCGTGAACGGCACGATGTGTCAAGGGGCACAAGCCTCCGAAATCTCCGGGGAATGCGCAACAAAACGCTTGCGGCGAACGTCTCTCAGACATCACGGAATCTGACGTCCGTAACACAACCGCAATGAATAGCATGGACCGCATCAACGCCCCCCGCCAGACACCTCGCAGCCCTCGAGCCGCGTCGCGCACCAGCGACGCCGGTTCTGCGAGTCGTGCCCCGATCGCCGCCGCGACTGCACTCATCGCGGTGATCATCGGTGTGGGCGTGGTCGGCGCAGCGGACAGTGAAGACCAGAGTGCACCCGCGACGCCACCGTCGCAGACCGTCGAGGCGTTCACGCCAGCTTCGACCGCGACGCCGACGTCTGCGACCGCAGCACCGATCACCGCGGCACCGGCCCCGGCGATACCTCCGTTGAGCCAGACACTTTCTCAAGGCATGCAGGGCGAGGAGGTGCGCATGGTCCAAGAACGGCTCACCGCGCTCGGCTTCGACCCCGGCCCGGCCGATGGCATCTTCGGTCTCATGACCATGCAATCTGTGTGGGCGTTCGAGAAGCTCGTCCTCGGCACACCGCGGACCGAGGCAACCGGCCGCATCGATCAGGACGCCTGGACTGCGCTCATGAGCGATGTGCGGATCACACCGCGCCGCTCGACCAACGGCCAGGCGAATCACACCGAGGTGTATCTGCCCGAGCAGGTCATGATCGTCTTCCAACAGGACGTCCCGGTGGTCATCAGCCATATCTCGACCGGCGAGCTGGACGAGAACGGGCAGCCCGCCGAGTACTGCGAGACCGCCACCTACGACACCGATGCGCAGGGGCGCGAACTCGAGGAGCCGATCACGAAGGCGGTGTGTGCGCTGGCCAAGACTCCCGGCGGCGTGTTCACCTACAACCGCGAAGTCGAAGGCAAGCGAGTGAGCCCGCTCGGTGGGATGTGGAACCCGGTGTACTTCAACTACGGGATCGCCGTCCATGGCGCACTCAACGTTCCGCTCGAGCCGGCGTCTCACGGATGCGTCCGGATCCCGATGCACATCTCCGACTACTTCCAGTCGACGATGGAGATCGGCGACCGCATCTACGTGTGGAACGGCGTCGACGAACCCGAGAACGTGAGCGAGCAAGAGTCGCTTCCGTCGTTCGACTACGCCGACCCGTCGGCGACGACCACCACCACGACGACCATCGCGCCGACGACGACCGTTCCCGACACCACCGTCGCTCCGACCACCTCGACGACCGCGACCACGGCGGTCGAGCCGGATTCGGCCACGACCACCACCACGGTCGCGGTGGCCGACACGACGACAACCGTGGCGCCGACGACGACAGCGGTCACCGAGACGACGACGGTCGCTGACGTCGACGCCGGCACCGAAGCGGACGCCACGCTGTCCGAGCCTGCTCAGGATTGATCGGACGCTCGGTCGTTTCCGTTCTCGATCTCTGAGCGATGATCAGGACATGGCACAGAAGCGAGACCTGACCGGAGCGATCGTCGCGGTAGTGGGCGCCACAGGCGGGCTCGGAACCCCGCTGGTGAAGACCCTCGAGTCACGCGGTGCGACCGTCGTCCGAGCTGGTCGTTCCGACGGCGTCGATGTCATCGTCGACCTTCGCGACAGTCGAAGTGGAGACGCGCTCACCGAATACGCACGTGATCGACATGGGCGACTCGACGGCGTGGTCGTGGCAGCGGGCATCGTCGCGTTCGGCGATCTGTCTGCGACCGATGACGTCGTCGTCGAGGAACTGTTCTTGACCAACTCGATGGGGCCGGTCTGGCTGGCGGCACGCGTCGAGTCCGCCCTCTCGGAGGCCGGCGGCTTCTTCGTGAACATCTCGGGCGTGGTCGCGGAGACACCGATGCCGGGCATGGCCGCGTACTCGGCCTCCAAGGCGGCCGCCGCCGCAGCGATGGCGGCGCTCGCGAAGGAATGGCGGCGCAAGAAGATCACCGTGACCGACGTGCGGCCTCCGCACACCGAGACCGGATTGGCGAGTCGGCCGCTGGCTGGCACTGCGCCGAAGATGCCCGAAGGCCTCGCACCGACGACGGTTGCGGAACGCATCGTCGCCGCCATCGAAGCCGGCGAGCGAGAGGTCGCCGGCGCCGACTTCTGAACAGAAGTCGGTCAGGTGCCGATTTCGGGAACCAGCAGCGCGGCACGAATCGCTCCACGCAGGTAACGCTCGAGTTCTTCACGCGAGTGGTTCCGCTCGTTCACGATGTAGTCGATGGCCAAGAAGCTCAGCACCTGGTCGATCGAGGAGATGCGGAGCTCGCACTCCTGAGGAGTGAACAGCTTCAGCTCCTCGTGGAACCGGTCGTGGATCTGGCGCCGCGACATGCGACGTGCGTTGCGGAAGTGCTCGTCGATCTTGCGGTTGGAGAACGACTGGATCATCGCTTGTCGGACCATGTCGGCGATCTGGAAGTAGACCTCGACACGCGCATCCACGATCGAGTCGATCCGGTGATCGAGCGGGTCGCCTGGAGCGACGGGCCCCGAGGCGTTGAGCAGCAACGGCTGAATCCACTCCATCGCGCGGTCGGTGGCCGCGTCCATCATCTCGGACCGATCTTTGAAGTACCGGTACACCGACCGGTAGGACACGCCGGCCCGGTCTGCGATGTCATCGATCGATGGGTCGTGCTCGCCTTCGGTTGTCAGTGCGACAAGCGCATCGAGCACCGCATCACGATTGCGTTCTCTGCGCGCAGACCGACCATCTGACATCTCTACCATTCGGGCGAGTGTAGTGATCTGAACCCTCCGAGTTCGCAACTCGCGCCGGGTCAACTGTCAAGAGTTTGGGTGGGTGATCGCGGACCAAACCGTACGATCTAGGCCCGACCGTTGATCGGATAGGGTCCCAGCCCCGAGTGTCCAACAATTGCCTCTCTAGCTCAATGGTAGAGCAGTGGACTTTTAATCCATTGGTTCTGGGTTCGAGCCCCAGGGGAGGCACCATTCGATCAACACACCGGAGGGGGACCAGTCCCCGTCGCGGTGTGACCCGCACACTGCTGTCATAGGGTTGCCCGCCATGACGGGGGCACCAGGAACATCGCTATTGAGACGACCGGCGAGCGGGGTCGTCGTCGCATTCACGTTGGCACTCGCTGCGTTCGCGGTGCCGACCGGTGCCGCCGATGTCGTCGGCGCAACCGTGGAAACGGAGCCGACGGTCGTCGCTGAGGAGCTGACCGGGGCAGCGTCGTCGTACCTGGCGATCAATCCGGTTCGCATCCTCGACACCCGGTCCGATGATGGGATCAAGCGAGTGTTCGCGAACTCGGCGTTCTCGATCGATCCGGTCACGAACACCGGCGTCGCTGAAGCGGCGGGTGTCGAGCCGAGCGAGATCACCGCGGTCATCGTCAACACCACGATGGTCAGATCGCTCGGCGTCGGGTTCGGAACGGTGTGGCCAACCGGGGGCGAGCGGGTCCAGACGTCGACGAACAACACCGAGTTCTTCGGCCACACCATCCCGAACCTGGTCATCGCACCGCTCGGTCTCGACAACAAGATCTCGATGTATGCGTCGACCGATGCTGACGTCGTCCTCGATGTGCTCGGGGTGTTCGTCGCCACCGACGAGGCGACCTCGGGTCGGTTCGAGCCGCTCGGACCGACACGCGCCTACGACTCGCGGATCGGTGACCCGGAGATCCCGGCCGGCGGCACCCAGGTCATCGATCTCAAGGACGCAGGAGTGCCGGAAGACGCGTCCGGCGTCGTCGTCAACGTCACCTCGGTGGGCAGCAAGGGGCGCGGCTTCTACCGCGTGTGGTCCGCCGATGAGGCAATGCCCGAACACTCGAGCCTCAACGTGCTCGACGTCAACTACAACGCGGGGAACCAGGTCATCACCGGCGTGAGCGACGGTCGGATCCAGGTGTTCAGTGACGTCGGTGGCGGCCTGACCGTCGACGTCACGGGCTACTTCACGGGAGACGACGCCGAGTCGTCCACGTCGGGGCTCTTCGTGCCGTTCACCCCCGGCCGGCTGCTCGACAGCCGCGAGTCATCGGGCCCGACATCGGGAACCGGCGGCGACGAGATCGACGCAGGCGCCGAGTTCACGCTCCAGGTCTCCGGTCGTCTCGATGTTCCCACCGACGAGGCAGCCGCCGTCGCGCTGAACATCACCGCGGTGCGTGCCGCGGCCCGTGGGTTCGTGAAGGCATACCCGGGTGGTTCCGACGAGCCGGAGACCTCGTCGCTCAACTTCACCGAGCCCGATCAGGTGGTTCCCAACCACGCGATCACCTCGTTGAACACGTCCACTGGCGAGATCACGTTGATGCCGAGCGAGGACACCCACCTCCTGGTCGATGCCAGCGGCTACTTCCTCGCCGACGATGCTCCGCTTCCGACAAGTGATCTCGCTGTCGACAAGACCGTGCTTCCAGGCGAGTTCGTCCCCGACCCGTTGCCGGGCACATCGGCCACGAGTGGCCCCTTCGACTTCTTGTTCGACCGGGCTGCCTTCTTCGGCACCGGGGTGCGACCGGACCCGACCATCCGGGCCGCATGGGAGAATTGCTTCCCACTTCGCTACGCACTGAACGTCGACCTCGCCGAGAACGACGCTCAGATCGAGGTGCTCATCGAGTCGATCGAGGAGATCGAGGCGGCAACCGGCATCGACTTCCAATTCGGGGGTGTCACGTCCGCCGGCATGAACATCGACGACCTGTTGATCCTGCCCGAGGTGACCGGGGCGCCGTTCATGTACTTGCCCCCTGACGACAGCGGAGCCGGGCCGGTGGACCTCGTGATCGGTTTCTCCGACAGCAGCAACACCCCCGAGCTGGGTGGCGGCGTGATCGGCATCGGCGGTTCGCTGCGGACCAATGTCGACGCCGACGGCCGAGCCGAGCAGGTTCGCGGTTTTGCGATCGTCGATCTCTCGGACCTGTATGTCGGTGAACCTGACAGTGCTGCGAGCCTCAACAACATCAAGGCGACGACGACGCACGAACTCGGACACGTCATGGGTTTGGGCCACGTCGACACCAGCACGTTCGGCGGCGGGCTCAACCCCGGCTTCTCGTCGGCGGAGATCCAAGACCAGTTGATGTTCCCGGCACTCAACCCGTTCAACGAGCCCGACTTCGACGGTGGCGACCTGGAAGGTCTCTTCGAGCTCTACGGCAACCGGCCGTGCAGTGCGTCCGGTGAGCTGAACACCGGTCACTCGTCGGATGCCGAGATCGACTGGGATGAGGTCGCCATCATCAAGACGGTCGACGACTTCTGATCTCATCAGCCATCTCGACTGACACATTCGGGTTGGGATCGCGTCGTTGACCGTTGCCGTGCCAGGCTGCGGCGATGGCACAGCCCGTCGAGGACCATGACGAGGGTGAGGCCTCACCGGATCCAACCGCGTGCACCGTCGAGACCGTCGACGACGCGTCCAAGGGCCTCGAGGTGTGCGGCGACCTGTTCCGCCGGGAACCCATCCGCTCCACGCCGGTGACCACCAGCCTGTACCCCGGGCGGGCGAGTGCGCTGCTTCGGGTTTCCGACGGATCGGAAACCGTCGGGGTCGCCGCCGAGGAGGCGGAGGGGTACACGCTGACACCGTTGGGCCCGGGTGCGTCGGCTGCGCTCGCCGCGGTGCTTCCGGTCGACCGTCCGTCGACGCTGCTGGGCGCCGCTGGCGATGTCGCCGACATCGCGGGCCGCTGGTCCGAGCGGTGCGACGGTGCAATCGACACCGGACCGCTGTTCCGCTGGTATCGGCTGGCCGAACTGGCTGAGGGGAAGAAGCGCAAGGGCGCCGTGCGCGTGGCCCCCGTCGATTCGATCGAGCGGGCTGCTGCCTGGATGGTCGCCTTCGGTGAGGACGTCGGTTTGCCGCTCGCTGCAGACGCCGCCGCGACGAGAGTCGGGGACGCGATTCACGAAGGCCGATTGTTCGAGTGGGTCGTGGCCGACGAGGTCGTGAGTCAGCTGATGATCTCGCCTGCTCGGTTCGGCGTCGTGAGAATCAACGGCGTGTACACGCCGCCATCGCTTCGCAAAGACGGTCACTCCAGCGCGATCACCGCGGCCGTGGCTGCGCGCCAGATCGCGCGCCAGAAGGTCGACGATGTCGTGATCGACCAGCCTGCATCGACAGGCGTCACGAACCGCATGTACCGGCGCCTCGGTTTCGTGTCGGTGTGGGAGACCCTCGCGGTGCGTCTGATTCCTCGGTAGGTGTTCGTGTCCCACAGTCATCGCGACGGGGCGACTCTCTAGAGTTCGTCGGGTGACTGCACTCGAAGACCGTCCATCCTCCCCCGGCTCGGTGCTGGGAACACGTGTGTTGCGGACGGAGGATCCGCAGCTGCTGACCGGCGAGCGTCTGTACGTCGCTGACTTGCCCCTCGAAGGTCGGCTCTACGCATCGTTCGTGGGTTCCGATGTGCCCCACGGCAAGATCGAGGAGATCCACCTCGAGGACGCACTTGCGGTTCCCGGCGTGGTGCGGGTGTTGACGTCGGCGGACCTCGGAGTCGCCCCGCACCACGGGTTCGCACCCGTCGGCCCGGCGTTCCTTCGCTCGCCGATCTGCGACGGGGTCGTGCGGTTCGTCGGCGACCCGATCGCGCTGGTCCTGGCCGACACGCCCGAGGCTGCCGCCGACGGCGCCGACGCGGTGTGGGCCGAGATCGACCCGCTGCCGGTGGTGCTCGACATGGAAACCGCATTCTTGCCGGACGCTCAGATTGTCTTCCCGGAGAACGGGTCCAACCGCGCACTCACGACCGTGAGCGACACCCGAGTCGACGACGCGTCCCTCGAAGCGGAGGGTGTGCACGTCACGCGGGGCCGCTACGTGAACCAGCGGATCGCAGTGGCACCGATGGAGCCGAACTGTTGCGCCGCGGAGATCGATCCCGGCAGCGGACGGCTGACCCTGTGGGTGCCGAACCAGATGCCGCACCTCGTCAAGACGCAACTGTGCGCTGCGCTGAATCTCGAGTCGGATGACGTTCGCGTGGTCTCGCCGCAGGTCGGTGGAGGGTTTGGCGGCAAGGCTGGGCTGTACCACGAGTACACCGCGATCGCCGCGACTGCGAGGCTGATGAAACGGCCAGTGGTCTGGGTTCCTCCCCGTAGCGACGACATGAAGTGGCTGCTGCACGGCCGCGGTCAGGTGCAGTACGCCGAACTGGGTGTTCGTGACGACGGCACCTTCACATCGATGCGGGTCCGGTTGGTCAACGACGCAGGTGCGTACCCGAACGTGGGCGCGCATCTGCCCGGGTTGACGAAGAACATGGCGCAGGGCACGTATCGCTTCGACGAGATCCAGTTCGACATCGCTGTCGCTGTCACCAACACGACGCCGATGGGCGCGTACCGCGGAGCCGGCCGGCCAGAGGCCACGGCGCTCTTGGAACGGCTCGTTGATCAGGCCGCGCTGGAGATCGGGATGGATCCTCTGGAGATCCGTCGCCGGAATCTGTTGGCCGACGACGTGTTCCCGTACGAGACCATGATGGGTCCGACCTACGACTCGGGCCGGTACGCGTTGACGCTCGAACAGGCAGCCGAGGCGGTCGGCTACGACGAGCTTCGTGCCGAGCAGGCTGCTCGACGCGAGCGTGGTGACACGAAGCTGTTGGGGATCGGAGTGTCCTCGTACGTCGAGGTCACGTCCGGGTCGGGCGGCACGGAATTCGGCGCGCTCGACGTGCACTCGGATGGTTCGGCCACGATCTACGCCGGCACGCAGTCGCACGGTCAGGGGCATCAAACGGCGTACGCGATGGTCGTGTCGGAACAGACCGGCATTCCGGTCGAGCGGATCCGCTTGGTCGACGGCGACACCGACGCCATCCGCACCGGTGGCGGAACGGGCGGGTCACGCTCGTTGCAGCTCGCCGGGTCGGCGGTGCATCATGCGACCGAGTTGATGGTCGAGCAGGCGCGCGAGGTCGCAGCGAAGATGTTGGAGGCCGACGCCGCGGACATCGTCATCGATCGCGCTGCCGGCACGATCGGTGTTGCGGGCGTGCCCGCCCAGGCGCTGTCGTGGTCGGATGTGGCATCGCAAGCCGAGGTCGACGACGCGCCGCTGCACGGCGAGTTCGACTTCAAACAGGAGAACGGCACGTTCCCGTTCGGTACCCACATCTCGGTGGTCGAGGTGGATCGCGACACCGGCGAGGTGACGGTGTTGCGCCATGTCGCGGTCGACGACTGCGGCACGGTGATCGCACCGCTGATCGTCGAAGGTCAACAGCACGGCGGCATCGCTGCCGGTATCGGCCAGGCGCTACTGGAGGAGATCCGCTTCGACGAGGACGGCAACCCGGTCACGTCGAACTTTGCGGAGTACGCCGTCCCGTCGGCCGCCGAGCTGCCGATGTTCGAGACCATCTCCACCGAGACGCCGACGCCGCTCAACCCGTTGGGAGCGAAGGGCATCGGTGAGGCCGCGACGATCGGGGCAACTCCGGCCGCGCAGAACGCGGTGATCGACGCGCTTGCCCACCTCGGGGTCCGCCACATCGATCTGCCGTGCACGAGCGAGCGCGTCTGGCAGACGATCCAGGC
>CALIOL010000003.1 GCA_938044705.1 uncultured Ilumatobacter sp.
CCCGAGCGGCGAGTTCGAGCGTCAACATCTCGCCGAACGACACGTCGCTCCAATCGAGGTTGGGCGCGAAGGCGACCACGTTGCCGGGCTGACGAACCAGCGCCGGGATCGCGACCCCGACACCGACCACTCGACGACCACTCGACTGCCCGTGTCGACAGTCCAGCCGCTCAGCGAGGTCGGCGACATGTCTGCACACGCGTTCGGGGGTGAGCGCCCCGTCGGACATCGGCATCCGAGTCGAACGAATCATCGCTCCGTCCACGCCCACGACACCGACTGCGAGGCTGTCGACCCCGACATCGACCGCCAGTGCAGCAACGTGGCCGTCGTCGAGGCACACAACCGGCGACGGCCGACCAGGACGGCCGTCGGATCGCCCGACCTCTTCACGCACCAGACCGAGCGAGACGAGTTCGCCGACCAACCCAGCGATCGAGGTCCGCGTGAGGCCGGTCGAGAGGACCAGTTCCGAACGGGTTGCGGGAGCCTGACGAACGGTGTCGAACACGAGCGCGAGGTTGCGGCGACGCACCGACTGCGCTCGTAAACCGTTCGTCTCGTTCACCACCGTTGCGCCTCTCCCCAACTCTCGCTTGCGCCGTCGATCATAGTTTGTAATAGTAGTTAACAATCTCTGCAGCGGGCCGTCAACGTCCGCTGCCAGCTTTCCGATCGGAGCACCACAGTGACCAGCCCATTCTTTGCCGACATCGACCCGATCCGGTTCGAGGGCCGCGACTCCGACAACCCGCTGGCGTTTCGGTGGTATGACGCCGAGCACGTCGTACGAGGCCGAACCATGGCCGAGCACCTTCGTTTCGGCGTGTGCTACTGGCACAGCTTCGCGTGGGACGGCTCGGACATCTTCGGCGCCGGCACGCTCGACCGACCGTGGAACCCGGCGTCTCGCACAGGGGACGCAACGATGACCCCGATGAACGCCGCCAAGCTCAAGATGGAGGCGGCATTCGAGTTCTTCGAGAAGCTCGGTGCTCCGTTCTTCTCGTTCCACGACATCGACATCGCGCCCGCAGGCGCCAACTTCGCAGAGACCGTCCGGAACCTCGATGAGATGATCGACGAAGCCGAAGGCCACATGGAGCGCACCGGCACGAAGCTGCTGTGGGGGACGACGAACGCGTTCTCGCACCCCCGCTTCATGTCCGGCGCCGCCACGAACCCGGACCCCGACCTGTTCAAGTACGCAGCTGCCCAGGTGGCGCACTGCATGAACGCCACGCACCGACTCGGCGGCGCGAACTATGTGCTGTGGGGCGGTCGCGAGGGCTACGACTCGCTGCTCAACACCGACATGGGGCGCGAGCTCGATCAGCTCGCTCGCTTCTTGCACATGGTGGTGGAGCACAAGCACGCAATCGGCTTCGACGGGACGATCCTGATCGAACCCAAGCCGATGGAGCCCACCAAGCACCAGTACGACTACGACTCGGCGACCGTTGCCGGGTTCTTGCGCAAACACGGCCTCGAGGACGAGATCAAGGTCAACATCGAGGTCAATCACGCCACCTTGTCCGGCCACGACTTTCATCACGAAGTCGCCACCGCGGTCAATGAAGGGATCTTCGGATCGATCGATGCGAACTCCGGCGACGACCGCCTGGGCTGGGACCTCGATCGGTTCCCCGTGTCGGTCGAGCAGATGTCGCTCGGGATGCTCGAGATCTTGCGCGGCGGAGGATTCACCACCGGCGGCCTGATGTTCGACACGAAACTGCGACGCCAGTCGATCGAACGGGACGACCTCTTCCACGGTCACATCGGCGGCATGGACGTCATGGCGAAGGCCCTCCTCGTGGCCGATTCGCTCATGGACGAACTCGACGAACAACGCGACGATCGCTACAGCGGCTGGGCCGACGCGCAGCACATCTTGAACGGAGAAGCGACACTGCAGCAGCTCCACGATCAGGTGCTGTCGGACGAGTCGTTCGATCCAGAGCCGAGCAGCGGCCGCCAGGAGTTGCTCGAGAACCTGGTCAATCGCCGCATCGATCAGGTCCGCTGAACGGGGCGGACGCTCCGAGGGGCGGCTTGGCTATCGTGGCCGACATCTCCCGCACCACACTCCTGAATGCTGTGATCCAAGAGATCCGGGAGAACGGCTTCAGCGATCGCAGCCTGCGAGACATCGCCACCGCTGTCGACAGCAGCCATCGAATGCTGATCTATCACTTCGGTTCTCGCGAAGGGCTGCTCGAAGCAGTCGTGACCGCCGGACTCTCCGAATCACGAAAAGAGGACGAGCAACTCTTCACGCACGATGGCGGGCAGGGGTTCCGCGCCCGCTGGGAACGGACCAAGACCGAAACCGAGCAGTCGTTCGATCGACTGTTCTTCGAACTCGTTGCCCAGGCTGCTCGTCAGCAACCTGAAACCGAACGCTTCCGAACCGAGTACGTCGAACCGTGGCTGCAGATGAGCGCGAGAGCCGCCCAAGGGGTCGGAGCCGACCCGGCCAAGGCCCGTGCGCTCACGCGTCTCGACGTCGCTGTGCTCGTGGGCCTCGGTCTCGATCGGCTTCTCGGCGGGGGCGATGACGAACTCGACGCCACGTTCGAGACCTATGACGCAATGCGAGAGGAACTGGCCGCCGAGGTCTTCCGAGGGCCAGACGCGACCGACTGATCGATCGCTCCGGGCGGCGCGATCAGATCGGCAGGTTGCCGGTCGCTCGCCTCGTCGACCCTTCGTCGGTGTAGGCCGCAATCGTGCGCTGCGCGATGCGCATCTGATGGACTTCGTCGGCACCGTCGGCGAACCGCGCCCACCGTGCGTGTTGATACATGTGCGCCAGCGGTGTGTCGGTCGAGTAGCCGAGCGCGCCGTGCACCTGGATTGCCCGGTCGATCACCCGGTTCAACATGTTCGCCACGAAGTGCTTCGCCATCGACACCTCACCTTTGAAGTCCACCTTCTCGTCCGCTGGCGTGTCGTCGCCTTGCTTGTGCGCTGCATCGATCTTCGATGCGGCGTGCAACACCATCAACTTCGACTGGTACAGCTCCATCGACGAATCGGCGATCATCCACTGGATGCCTTGCTTCTCGGCGAGCATCGAGCCGTGCGAGTACCGGTTGAGGGACCGGTCGACCATCATGTCGAGCGCGGTTTCCGCCTGCGCGATCCAGCGCATGCAGTGAGCGAGACGGGCCGGGCCGAGCCGGTACTGACCGAGCAGATGCCCTTGGCCACGCCCACCCAGCATCTGGTCGTTGTGGACACGCAAATCCGTGATGACGATCTCGGAGTGGCCGGTGCCTCCGTGCATCGTCTCGACTTCTCGGACGTCGTTCCAGCCTTCTTGCGGAAGATCGATGATGAACGCTGAGTTCGCCGCTTGCGGAATCTCCGGATTCTCCTCCGTTCGACACACCAGAATCGCGAAGCTCGAACGGCGGGCGTTGGAGATGAACCACTTGTGCCCGTTGATCACCCATTCGTCGCCGTCTTGGTACGCGTGAGTCTGGATGAGCGTGGGATCCGAACCGGCCACCTCAGGCTCCGTCATGGCGAAGCATGAACCGCGGACCGTTCCTTCGCACAGTGGTTTGAGGTACTTCTCTTTCTGCTCGTCGGTACCCCAGTGCAACAACGTGTGCATGTTGCCCTCGTCCGGAGCCTGGCAGTTGAACACCCAGGGGCCGTAGTACGACTTCGCAGCTTCGGCTTGGACCATCGCCAGCTCGACATGGCCGAGCCCCATGCCACCCCACTCTTCGGGCATGTGCGGCAGCCAGATGCCCTCCTTATGCGCTGCTTTGCGCATCTCGATCAGCTTGCGGATCCGGTCACCGCCCGTCAGCGCCTCACCGCGCTCGCCATCTGGTCCGTGCCCGTTGATTTCGTCCTCGATCGGTTTGATCACGTCGGCGACGAACGCACGAATCCGCATCCGGAGTGCCTCGAGTTCGGGTGTCAGCGTGAAGTCAATCGACATCGGAACAGGCTCGCAGATCCGGGTAGGGTCCGACGAAGCCACACGCCACGTGACTCTACGACCACCTCAAGCGCGACTCTCTCAACGCCGATACACCTTCCGTGGGATCTCCACCTCACACTCCCTTGCCACCCGACGGATCAGACGAACGCGCCACCGATACGCCCGAAGGGTTGATGGCGTTGGTCCGGAGCCAAGGCGTCAACATCGGCACGGAGACCGTCGAGCGGATCGATCGCGCCATCGGGCACGCCAACGAAGATCACGACCTGGGCATGCTCTACCTCACGCGTGCCATCGCTCTGCAAGCTCGCGGCAACGCATCGGCACCTGCAGCGGCAGCGCGCAACGCGATTCCCCACCTCGTCGAAGCCGGCGAGATGCAAGCCGCTGCGTTTGCTTCCGCGGTCGCTGCCGTCTTCGTCGACCAGATGGACGATCCGATCGCGTCGATGAACCACGCCGTCGATGCACTCGTGATGCTCGGTGACGCTGGCTCGTCCGGGGAACAGCTCGAGATCGAAGGCGTACGCGCAGCTCTTGCTCTGTCCGGCTTCTTCATGCGAATCTCGGCCTTCGGTCTCGCTGTGGACTCGGCTGCTCGTGCGTTCGAGAGCGCCCAGGTCCTGACGGGGCTGCCGCTGGACCCGGTCGCATACTCGGTTGGCTACGTGGCAGCGGAAGGCGCCCACGTCGCCGAAGACGACGCAACGCGCGAGAAGTGCATCGCTCAGGCCCTCATGGCGGTCGAGTGGCTGGAGACGAACGGCGTCGACGAGGTGTCGCGGACCCTGCTTGCCACAGGCCTGCTCGCCGAGTCCCGCCATGCTGCCGGCCAGAGCAGCGACGACCTGGACCTGGACGCTGCTGCAGCGCTGTACGACAGGACGCCGGACGACCTCGTCGCATGGCATCGACTGGTCCGCGCCGCCTCGGCGCAGCTGCGTGGGGATGCGGCTGAAGCCATCGCACTGTTCGACGAAGCGATTCCGGGCCTCGAGGCCAGCGCCGACAATCACTGCCTCGTTCGAGCGCTGCGCGGCCGCGCTGAGGCGCGTGCCGAGTCAGGCGATCACGCCGGCGCCTACGCGGACGCATCCGATCTCGCTGCTCGCACCCGCCACTGGCAACTCTCCCAAGTGGGGCGCCTCGCCATGCAACTCACGCGACGAGCAGACCTCGAGCGCTCGACGAACGAACTCCAGCGCACCGCCGAGCGCCTCGCAAACGACATCGATCGCGACGCGACGACCGGAGTGAACTCACGACGCTGGCTCGACCGACGCCTCGGCGAACTCGCTGACATGGATGCGTTCGGTTCTGCGTTGATGTGCGACATCGACCGATTCAAAGACGTCAACGACACCTACGGTCACCACGTCGGCGATGATGTGCTGTACGAGTTCGGTCACATTCTCCGCGAGATCGCCGCCGATGCCGACATCGCTCGCTTCGGCGGAGAAGAGTTCGCCATGGTGCTCCACCTCGACGATGCAGCGGCCGGCGTGGACGTTGCGGAACAACTCCGACACGCTGTCGAGCAGCACGATTGGAGCCAGGTCGCCCCCGGGCTGCAGCTCACGGTCAGCTGCGGCGTCGCTCACGGGCACCTCAGCAACATCCGAGCGCTGTTGATCGCCGCCGACGAGGCCCTGCTCGAAGCAAAGCATCGCGGACGCAACCTCGTGCGGACGCCGCTCGGCTCTGCATCGCACTGATTCGCCAGCTGCCTGCGAGCGGTCAAGATCTTCTCAAGTGGCTGAAGCACCGGCGACGATGTGCCGATGCCAGCGCATGGAGCACGTCTCGACACCGCAGCCGCCCGTAGTACCGCCGCCGCCTCCCGTGTTTCCCGCACCGGGCCGAGGACTGGTACCTGAGCCCTCACCCCTGATCGCTCCGACAGCGGCGCTCGTCGCAGCAGCGGAGTCGGGTTCGCCAAAGCGTCCACGGCGCGGAGTTCTCGTCGCTGGCATGGCAGCCATGGCAGTGGCAGCAGCGGCCGGTGCAGGCTTCGTCGTCACGCGCGACAACTCTCCGAGCGTGATCGTCGAAGACGCCACCGAGGTCGTGAGCGATCCGGACGTCGATGGCGCCGTGGCATATTCCTTCGCCGCCGCGACGTCGAGCGCTCAGGCATCGGCGTCCGTGGTCTTCGAGATGGACATCGAGAGCCCGGACGGCCCGATGTCGGCAACGGCGTCCTTCGATCGCGACTCGGGACGCCTGGCGATGGATCTCGACCTGACCGATCTCGTCCAAGACGACGAGATCTTCGAGATCGGCGACTCGATCAGCTTCATCATCGACGAGCAGAGCGGAGCTGCCTACGTCAGCGCCGGGTTCCTCGGCGAGATGTTCGGCCCCGTCGACGGCTGGGTGAGCATCTCGGATGACGGATTCTCGCTCGATGACGAGGCATTCACCGACGTGTTCAGCAACCCACTCAACATCGCTGACGTCTTCGGCGACGTCGAGCCGATCGATCTGGGCGAGGAGACGATCGACGGTGAGGTGCTCCGTCACTTCGAGGTCATGCTCGACAGCGCCGCTCTCGCCGAACTCGGCGAGGACTCGATCGTGGCACCCGACATCTCGCAAGCAGCGATGGACATCACCTACGACGTCTGGGTCGATGAAGCGAGCCAGATCCGCAGGATCGTGTTCGATGCCACCTCGGAAGGCGAGGTCGGCACCGTCGACATGTGGATCACGTTCTCGGGCGACCCGATCGACATCGCCCTTCCCACACCCGACGAGGTCGTGAGCCTCGAAGAACTCTTCGCTGGCGCCTTCGACGACTAACGATCCTCCGATTCCGCCCACCCTGCGACTCGTCGACCGCCGACCCACACGTGGGCGATGTCAGGCGGCGTCGCCAGCCTGATGATCTTCTCGAACGCCCGCGCGTCATCGTCGACCCCGGGCCATACCCGCAGCGCGGAACCGAGTCGAGCGGTGTCGACGGCGACGGCGTCGAAGTGGCGACCGACCTCGAGGAGCCCGACATCGAGGCCCAGCAGATCCGCTCCGCCGAGGGTCGCCATCCAGAACGCGTCCGTGATCGAGATTCGCGAGTTCGAGACACCGCGATCCTCGCTTGCTCGACCTCCATCGACGCCATCTTCGAGCAGACGAGACATCGTCACCGCGTCGGAACACTGGCTGAGGAGTCCCGGTTGTGCGCCGCCGGCGATGTCGGTGCCGAGTCCGACTCGAACGCCGGCGTCGAGGGCTCGCCGGGCCGGAAACACCGCGTTCGCGAAGTACGCATTCGAGAGCGGGCAGTGGGCGACTCCCGCACCGCGCGCTGCCAGCACCGCCATGTCCTCGTCGCCGAGGTGGTCACCATGGGCCATCACGCTGTGGTCGCGCACGAGGCCGAAACCGTCCAGGGCTGCCGTGTCCGACTCACCGAATCGATCGAATGCGTACCCGTGTTCCCAGTCGCTCTCCGAACAGTGCGTCTGGACACGCACACCCATCTCACCAGCCAATTCACCGAGCCCGGCGAGAAGTTCGTCGGTGCACGCCGGCGTGAATCGTGGCGTGATGATGGGCTCGACGAGCGGTGATTCCAGCGCAGCGATCTCCTCGATCGACTGAGCCGACGCTGCGATACCGGCTGCTGCATGTTCGTCGCGGTACCAACTCGGTGTCCCGTCAGGGTGGTCCATGGCGACACGCCCAACCAGGGCCCGCTGGCCTGCATCCACGCATGCGCTCGCCAGCATCGTCGTCGTCTCCACGCTGGTGGTCGCGTAGTAGACGGCTGTTGTCGTGCCGTGTGCGAGCAGTGTTGCGACCATGTCCGGCCACACCTCGCTGGCGAATTCGGGTTGGGTCAGTCGTGCTTCCAGCGGAAACGTGTGCTCGAACAGCCACGTTTCGAGCGGCAGGTCGAGCCCGGTGCCCAACTGCGGCCATTGCGGTGCGTGGATGTGCGTGTCGACGAGGCCCGGGATGAGCACGGTCGTCGGCGGCAGAATGACATCTGCGCAAGCATCGGAATCAGCTACCTCGATCGATGCGATCCGCCCGGTCCCGTCGACCTCGAGGCGGGCGTTTCTCAGCACCTCGAGGCGGTGGCGGTCCGGCGTCTGCATGATCGTGACGAGGTACGAGGTGTTCACCGCCGGAACGGTAACGATCGCAATGTGGCCCTGCTCATGGCATACGTTGAAGACATGACGGACGCGTTCTTCCCCTATGAGCGTGACGAACGCTGGAAGTTGCTCCTGTTCCCGCTGGGCATCAGCGACGATGACGGCGTCACCGTGGGCACCGACATCGTGCGGGCGACCTTCGGGCACTTCTCGGTCGAGACACCCAGAGCCAACGTCGTCGGGTCGAAGGTCACGGGACCGCATCGCTGGTGGACTGCTGTCGGGCTCCGACTCAGCTTCTCCGATGACGGTCTGACCTTCGGCACGAATCACCGTCGAGGACTCTGCATCGAGTTCGACAGCAAGGTGAAGCGTGTGATCGGGCTGCACGACCACTCTGCGCTGTGGGTGTCGGTGGCCGACCCCGAAGGCCTTGCCGCTGCACTTGCGTAGCGAGAAGTCGCAGATCGAGCGCTGACGTTCATCGACGCGAAACACTCTCAACACACCTCCGCCCTACCTTCGCAGACATGGCACAGGAGGCGCCTCGAACCCGATGATCGATGCGGTCGACCCGTTCATCGGGACGGGCATCACCGATCTGCCCGAGCCGACGGGTCTGGCTGCCGCGTGGTTCTGGCCGAAGCCTCCGGTCGGCAACACACACCCGGGTGCGACGCATCCGTTCGGCATGGTGTCGGCGTGTTCCTACTCAGGTGGCTACCCGACCGGATACGGCGCGTTCGAGCGCTCGACGGAAGGCCCACCTCGCCGACTGCACGAAGCAGACGTGGCGACCGGATTCACGCACTTCCAGCAGTCGGGAACCGGAGCGATCCGCAAGTACTACAACTATCTCCGGGTCACTCCGACGCTCGGCTTGCTCGACGACATCGACCAACCGATCGCGATCCTCAGCGAGGACGCGGCGCCGGGCTGGTACTCGGCGACCCTTGCGAACGGAATTCGTGCCGAGCTCACGGTCGGGCCGAAGAGCGCAGTACACCGCTACACCTTTCCCGCCAGCACGAACGCGCGAGTCGTTCTCGACTGTTCGCACGGCGGGTTGCTCATCGATCGCGGAACCACCGTTCCGCTGCGGGCTCAGCTGGACAGCCTCGATGCCTGCACCGCAAGCGGCGAAGTCGTGATGGAAGGGGTGCCGATCGCGTTTCACGCCCAGTGTGCGAGCCCCGACTGGCGCCAGATGCTCTGGTACGACCACCGCTTGATGCCCGGCGGGAGCCGTCTCCAGTTCGACTCGATTCGACCAACGACGCTGCGCCCGTTCGGATTCATGTGGTCGGGCCCGGTTGCCGAAGGCGAGACCATCGAGATTCACATCGGGTTCTCGTTGCGCGATGCCGTGCAGGCGCATCGCAACCTCGAAGCAGATCGACGGTCGCACACCGACCCGAGCGGTGCTGCGACCTTCGAATCTCGACGCCGAAGCACGGAGTCGAGCTGGGCGGAACACCTCGACCGCATCGAGATCGAGACGCCGTCACCGACCCGCCGGTCCGTCTTCGCGACGGCCCTGTATCACTCCTTGATCAAGCCGTGCTTCGCTCCGAACGAGAGCCCGTTCTGGCCGGGAAGTGGCGAGTTCGCCTTCGACATCTGCACGATGTGGGACATCTACCGCACGCAGCTCCCGCTCGTTTCGGCACTCTTTCCCGACCGGGCAGTCGAGCTCGCGAACTTCCTGCTCAAGGTGGCCGAAGAGGAAGGCAACCTCCCGATCGGCTACCGCATGGCGCGCGGCACCGACCGGTTCTTTCGACAGGGCAGTGCTCTCGCGCACACCTTTCTCGCCGACCTCTGCGCGCTCGAATTGCCCGGCATCGACTGGGAGTGGGCGCTGTGCCACATGGACGCAGACCTTCGACGCCAGTTCGGAGAAGAGTTCCTCGAACACGGTGTCGTCCACCCGATCTCTCACACGCTCGATCTCGCATTCGGGTATCACTGCACCGCCGGTGTCGCCCGTGCCGTCGGGGACCACGATCTGGCCGAGCAGTTCGAAGCACTGGCCACTCGCTGGCCGAACGCTTTCGATCCCGAGACCGGCCTCGTCCTCGACTCCAATCTCTACGAGGGTGGAACGTGGAACTACTCGTTCCGCATCGTGCACGACATGGCCGGGAGGATCGAACTCGCCGGTGGTCGCGACGCCTACACATCGATGCTCGATCGATTCTTCGGGTTCGGTGCAGCACCGGTCAAGCAGCTCGGCATCGACCCTGGCGTCGACGAGATCGCTGCCGGGTACGCGCTCAACCGCTTCGAAGGACTGAACAACGAACCCGACATGGAGGCGCCGTGGTCGTACCACTGGGTCGGCCGCCCAGACCGGACGGCCGACATCGTGCACGCGGCAATCCACCAGCAGTACGGCCCAGGGCGCGGCGGACTTCCTGGCAACGACGACTCCGGCGGTCTCAGCTCCTGGTATGTATGGGCCTCGCTCGGTCTGTTTCCCGTTGCTGGTCAGCAGATCGTGCTGCTGAACGCGCCGTCCTTCGCTCGGTCTCAGATCCGCTTGAGCAACGCGACCTTCACCATCGAGACCACCGGATTCGTCGAACCCGATGCCGCCAGTCCCGCCCAGTACGTCCAATCGATGCGCTTCAACGGACGCGATCTCGACCGCTCGTGGCTGCGAGCCGAGGAGTTTCACGGCGGCGGCGTCCTGACCGTAGACCTCGGGCCCACCCCTTCCACGTGGGCCACCGACTCCTCGCCGCCGTCGACCAGCACCCCGCCCACCGAGTCTGACCGTCAGGAACCTCCCACATGACCATGATTTCCGATCACCTCGACGCCTCGAGCCCTGGGCTGCCGCCTCTCGAGTCTGAGGCGCCTCCGAAGAACCCGACGCGTCGGCTCGTCATCGTCGTGCGCGCCGACCCGGTGATCTGCGGCCACTCCGGGGAGGCCCGCAACCTGGCGGAGGCGGCGCTCACGCGCAGTTTCGACGACGTGCGGATCGTGACCTGGCCGATCGATGCGTTGCAGGCATCCGGTCTTCCGCTGAAGCCGTTGGAATCTGTGCTCCCCTACTCCCCTGGGATCACCGTCGAGCGGCCCGAACCCGTCGGCGATTACAAGGTTCCCGATGGCCGTCATCTCAGCGGGATCGTCGGCCGCCTCGTCGAACTGTTCACCGAGGACGTTCCGACGACCGCGATGTCGCTCTACCTCACCCCGCATGACACCGCCATTGCGCAGGCAGCGCAGATCGCGCGGTCGACCGGCATGTGTGCGCCGCTCACGACCATTGCCGAGGCCGTGGGATCCGACATCACCAACGTGGTGCGAACCGCCGTCGACGAAGGTCGGTTCGGCGCCGCCGCGCAGGTGCTGAGCACCTACCTCGGCAACGATGTCTGCGTCGCGGTATCGGAGTACACAAAGCACCTCATCGTCCAGTCGGCAACCGAAGTCGACCAGCGCTGGGGCACGCAGTTCGCCGGGCAGTGCGAGCAACGAGTTGCCGTCTCCTATCCAGCGATCGACTCGTCCGCGTACACCTCGCTCCGGCCCGAAGAAACCGACCGTCGCCTCGCTGAGCGGGGCCTCGAACGCGACGGTTACGTGATGTTCTTGTCACGGCTGAGCCGAGCCAAGGGCGTGGACGACCTCATCAACGGCTTCGCAGTGAGCGCCGCTCGGACCCGCACCAAGCTCGTGATCTGCGGCAACGGACCCGAGGCGATGGACTTGCGAGCATTGGCGCGTTCGACTCCCAACCCCGAGCAGATTCTGTTCTTCGACGACGTCGACGACGCCGAAAAGCCGCACCTGCTGGCCGGATCGTCTGCGTACGTGTTGGCCAGCAAGCCCCGGCCTGAATTCGTCGAGACCTTCGGCATCGCGCTCGCCGAGAAGATGTTGGCCGGCGGCGGGCCCATCATCACCTGCGACACCGGAGGCATCCCCGAGGCGGTCGGCCCGCATGCACGGATCGTTCCGCCCGGGCACCCTCACGCGATCGCGAACGCACTCGCCGAGGTGATCCTCGGCCTGTCGAGCGGCGAGCGGACGCGCTGGGGTCAGTCAGCTCGCTCGTATGCACTGCAGTTCGACCGGGCGATCGTGTTCGACAAGCTGTTCGCTCGCGTCGACGCATGCGCGAGCCACGTCGCCGCCTGACGCTCGGTCAGACGAACGTCGCGAACACGTCGAGTGGCTCGCGATCCGAGACGACCGTGTTGATCGGATGATCGGTGTCTTCGTGCCCGATCGCCATGCCACAGAAGATCTGGAGTTCCTCGGGAGCGCCGACGAACTCGCTGACCGCTGCTTCGTGCACCGCCCACGCTTCTTGAGCACACGTGTCCAGCCCGGCCTCTTGCGCGAGCAGCATGAACGTCTGCAAGAACATCCCGAGGTCCGACCATTGCGGTGGCCCCATCTGGCGATCGATGAAGCAGAAGAACGCAGCGGGAGCACCGAAGAAGTCGAGGTTCTTCGCGAACTGTGCGAAACGACCGGCCTTGTCCTCACGCTCCACGCCGATGGCGGCGTACATGTCCTCGCCGATCTTGAAGCGCGACGTACGGTACGGCTCGGTGAGACCCTTCGGGTAGATGTCATAGGCGGGAGCCCCGGGCTGTCGATCGCTCAGGAACTCACGGAAGCGCGTCATCGAGTCGCCGTTGACCACGTAGATGCGCCACGGCTGGACATTGCCGCCCGACGGCGCCCGCGCTGCTGTGGTCAGCAGTGTCTCGAGGACGTCGTTGGCGACCGGGTCGGGCCGGAACGCTCGGACGGATTTGCGGCGGTTGACTGCGTCGGTGACTCTCATGCGTTCGGGGTGATCAGCGCTTTGTCACCGGTCGCCATTTTGGCGTACCGCTGAACGTTGGCTGGGTCGACGGCCTCGGCGAGCGTGAGCCGCATGCCGTAGCTACTCGCGAACGTCGTGGTGATCTCGTCGGCGACGCGTTGGCGGAGTCGCTGCGCATCGGCACCGATCTTCGCCAGAAACGGGGTGAGGAGCCACCCGGCGACCGACCAGGTGAGGCCGAAGTTCCGATTGAGCACGGTCGGGCCGCGATCGAGCCCGCCGTAGATGTACGCCTGTTTGAGCGTGTCGGATCCGTAGCGGTTGTACGAGTTGCCTTCGCTCGCCACCTTTTCGATTCGTCCGAGGATCTTGCCGACGAGATCGCCGCCTCCGATCGCGTCGAACACGATGGTCGCCCCGGTCGCTCGGAGCGCATCGGTCAGGTCGTCGCCGAAGCTCTCGGCGCTCGAGTCCACGACGTGCGTCGCTCCCTGCTCTTTGAGCATGGCGACGTGCTCGGGCTTGCGCACGATGTTCACGAGATCGACCCCGTCAGCGAGGCAGATCCGTTGCAGCATCTGGCCGAGGTTGGACGCCCCAACGGTGTGGACGAGTGCGGTATGGCCCTCCATCCGCATCGTCTCGACCATGCCGAGCGCGGTCAGCGGGTTCACGAACGGCGCAGCCGCATCGACCGGGTCCGTACCGTCGGGCATCACGATGCACGAGGCGACGTGCACGGTCCGGAACTCGGCGTAGGCATCCCCGGAGACGAAGCCGACGGTCTTGCCGAGCAACGCCTGCGCCGCTTCGGAAGAGCCCGCAGCGACGACCACTCCGCCGCCCTCGTTCCCGATCGGCAGCGGCTGACCGAAACGAGCTGCCAGCATGCCGAGCCCTTCGGCGATCGGCGCGGAGAACGACGGCGAATCGGGGCTTCCCCCCGCCGTTGCCTGTGCAACGTCGGCGGGGCCGACGAGCAGCCCGAGGTCTGACGGGTTGATGGGCGACGCGTGGATCTCGACGACGACCTGGTCAGGGCCAGGAGCAACGACCTCGGCCGTGCGGACGTCGACGGTCAGCGTGCCGTCTTCGGTGACGGTCGAGCGCAGCTCGCGGGTGGTGGATGGAGTGACGGAGTCGGGCATCGTCCCATCTTTCCCGATCGGCGACGTCGAGACCGCAACGAACCTCGCTGGCGAGGCACACGAGGAACCGAACTCCTTTCACAACGCACGTCACATCCGAGTTTCTGGAACTGAGGCACCGCCGCACGCCAAGATGAGGTATGCCATCACCGGATCCGAGTGGCCAGCCGTGACACCCGACAGCGAGCTGATGCGTGCCGCTCTCGCCGCGGCCGATGCCGTGCGGACGACCACCGCCCCCAATCCGTGGGTTGGTGCCGTGATCGAGACGACTTCGGGAGCGACGTTCAGCGGCGCCACACAACCGCCCGGCGGCGCGCACGCCGAGATCGCAGCGATCGACGCAGCCCGGCAAGCCGGCGCCGACCTGCATGGTGCGACGCTGGCGACGACGCTCGAACCATGCCGAACCACTCGGCGCACGGGCCCGTGCACCGACGCGATCAGCGATGCCGGGATCACACGAGTGCTGATCGGCACCGAGGACCCTGACAGCGAGGTGGCAGGTAAGGGCATCGAGCAGCTTCGCGACGCCGGCATTGACGTCGAAGTCGGTATCGAACGGGCGGCGGTCGAAGCGCAGCTGGCCCCGTACCTCCACCACCGACGTACCGGCCGCCCGTACGTCGTGGTGAAGCTGGCGTCGACGGTCGATGGGCGCACCGCCGCTCCGGACGGCACCAGCCAGTGGATCACCGGCGAAGCGGCCCGGGCCGACGCACACCGTCTTCGGGCAGAGAGTCAGGCGATCCTGGTCGGGGCCGGCACCGTGCGGGCCGATGACCCGTCCTTGACGGTCCGGCTCGTCGAAGGGCCCAACCCCCGTCGCGTCGTGCTGGGCTCAGCCCCACCGGAGGCGAAGGTTCACCCGTGTCTCGAGTGGCGCGGCGAGCTCCCTGAGCTCCTCGACCAACTCGGCCGAGACGGCGTACTCCAGCTGATGGTGGAAGGTGGAGCGAACACCGCGGCACAGTTTCACTCCGAGGGCTTGATCGATCACTACGTGCTGTATGTCGCACCGGCGGTATTCGGCGGCGACGATGCTCGCCCTATGTTCGTGGGCAGTGGTGCCCCCACCATCGACGAGCTGCGTCGCGGCCGCTTCCAGAGCATCACCCAACTCGGCGACGACCTTCGCGTCGACCTCGTCGTCGACTGACCTGCTGAGCGCTCCTCAGCCGAGGTGGTCCAGGCGCAGCCGCTTGGACTGCAGGTACGCCTGTGACTGCGGTGTGTGAGCGACGTCGATCAACACCATCTCGTCGACGACGAGTCCGTGCTCCACGAGACCCTGAGCCTTTGCCGGGTTGTTCGAGATCAGCCGCACCGACGAAATGCCGAGGTCAGCGAGGATCGCTGCCGCAACGTCGTAGCGCCGAGCGTCGACCGGGAGGCCCTGTGCCGTGTTGGCGTCGACGGTGTCGAGTCCGGCATCTTGCAGCTCGTACGCCTTGATCTTGTTCGCGATACCGATCCCCCGGCCCTCGTGGCCGCGCAGATACACGATCACTCCGGCCCGGCCGTCCGACGCCTCATCCGCGATTGCCTGGCGAGCGGCATCGAGCTGTTGACCGCAGTCGCACTTCGCCGATCCCAGGACGTCGCCGGTGAGGCATTCACTGTGCAGGCGCACCAGCACCGGTTGCGACGAACGCGCAGCGACGTCGCCGGCGATCAGCGCAACGTGTTCGTGACCGTCCGACGCCCGATACGACACGATGCGAAAGTCGCCGTAGTCGGTCGGAAGCTGGGCATCGCCAACGCGTTCGACGAGGCTCACACGCCGACCCGGCCGTAGTTGGTGGTGCGCTGCTCCAACGGGCGACCGAGCGACGCTGCGAACTCGGCGAACTTGTCTCCGGTCATTGCCTGACCGTGAGCTGCGCCCGCAGCTCGTGAAATGTTCTCGTCCATCAGCGTTCCGCCGAGATCGTTGCAGCCGGCTGCCATCATCTGCGCGGTCCCTTCCAAGCCGATCTTGACCCAGCTCGCCTGAACGTTCGGAATGAGCTCGCCGTAGGCGAGGCGTGCCACAGCGTGCACCAACAGGTTCTCTCGGAACGTCGGACCGCGGCGCGCCCGGCGTTGCAGATAGATCGGCGAGGCCATGTGCACGAACGGCAGCCCCACGAACTCGGTGAACCCGACCTGCCCGAGCTTCACGTTCTCCTTCTGGAGATCGCGCGTCCGCACCAGATGTCGCGCCCAGTGAATCGGCTCTTCGACCGCACCGAACATCATCGTCACGTTCGAATGCAGCCCGATCGAGTGCGCAGCCCGATGTGCTTCGAGCCACTCCTCGGTGTTCACCTTGTCCGGGCACAGGATTGCGCGGATGTCGTCGTCGAGGATCTCCGCGGCGGTGCCGG
This sequence comes from uncultured Ilumatobacter sp., assembly GCA_938044705.1. Taxonomy (GTDB): domain Bacteria; phylum Actinomycetota; class Acidimicrobiia; order Acidimicrobiales; family Ilumatobacteraceae; genus Ilumatobacter_A. The sequence continues at coordinate 16,380 of CALIOL010000003.1, forward strand.
GCAGTGACGCCAAGCCCACGTCCTTCAGGCGCTGCAGGTAGGTGGGGAGGTCCTCACCGAGCCGCTTGGCACCTTCGGTGACCTCCAACGCTGTGAACCCGTGCACGTGCATGTCTGGAACCGCATCCTTGACCGCCTTGGTGACGTCGATGTAGTAGTCGCCGTCGAAGTCAGGGTGGATTCCACCTTGCAACGTCACCTCGGTGGCACCAAGATCCCAGCCTTCCTTGGCCCGCTCGGCGATGTCGTCGAGCGTCAACAGATACGGCGTGCCGCGCAGGTTCAACGAGAGCGGACCTTTGGAGAAGCCGCAGAACTTGCACTTGAACGTGCACACGTTCGTGTAGTTGATGTTGCGGTTCGCAACCCAGGTGAGCGTGTCGCCAACGATCTCCTGACGCTTGCGGTCGGCGATGTCAGCCACAGCGGCGACTTCGGGCCCACGCGCCTCGAACAGGGTGACGAGCTCGTCGATCGATGGCTCTTCACCCTGCTCGAGCCCAACGATCACATCAGCGACCGGGCCGTGCAGTGTGGGCAGCGGCGCCGGGATCAGCGCTGGTGGCGCACTCTCCGAGCCGGAGTACCAGGTGGTCGAGCGATGCCCGACCAACACAAATTCTGCGCCGTCGGCGACCGTGTCTGCCGCAGTGGTCTTCTCGGGCCAGATCTGGCCCGGGTCGTCACGACCGAGCCATTCGGAGTCGGCGCGGTCCATGACCGGGAAGTGCAGCGACTCGTCGAGCCAGCGAGCACGGTCCCGAACGAACTCGGGATAGATCGTGAGGCGCGGGGCAAGCGTGTGCCCCCTCGCTTCGGTCACCTCGCGCAGCCGGTCGAGATCGGGCCACGGGCGCTCGGGATTCACATGATCGGCGGTGACGGGCGAAACGCCGCCCCAATCATCGATACCGGCGTCGAGCAGCGACCCGAAGTCGTCGGAGAGGTTGGGCGGTGCCTGCAGATGAATCTCTGGGGGGAGCACGAGCCGGGCGGCGGCAAGCGTCCACAGGTAGTCGTCGCTCGGGCATGCCTGGACGCCCTTCATGCGGGTCTGCAGCTTCGGCAGGAAGTTCTGGACGATCACTTCTTGCACGTGTCCGTGACGGGCGTGCGACGCGGCAATCGCTTCGAGGCCGGCGAGCTGGTCGGCCCGCGAATCGCCGATGCCGACGAGGATGCCGGTGGTGAACGGGATGCTCAGTTCGCCTGCCGCCTCCAGCGTGGCCAGGCGCCGCTCCGGAGTCTTGTCCGGGGCATTGCGGTGGGCCTCGAGGTCGGGGTTGACCGACTCGATCATCATCCCTTGGCTCGGGCTGAACGGTCGGATCTGCGCCAGCTCGTCGACAGTGAGCGCTCCTGCGTTGGCGTGCGGCAGGAGCCCGGTCTCGCGGAGAACGAGTTCGGCCATCTCCGCGACGTAGTGCACCGTGGAGTCGTAGCCCCGCTCGCTCAACCAGTCTCTGGCGACTTCGTACCGGTCCTCGGGCCGCTCCCCCAGCGTGAACAGAGCCTCGTGGCAGCCGCGACGAGCACCCTGGCGGGCGATCTTGACCACGTCGTCCGGTTCGAGGAACAGCTTCTCGACTCGGGCGGGCGGCTGTGCGAACGTGCAGTAGCCGCACGTGTCGTTGCAGAGGAACGTGAGCGGGATGAACACCTTCGGGCTGTACGTGACGCGAGTCCCATAGGTCTCGTCGCGACGTGCTGTGGCCAGCGCCATGAGGTCCTCGAGTGATTCGCCGAGCAACGGGTGCTCGTCTCGCGCGGTCTGGGTGGTGTCGTCCATGGTTCCTCTGGGTGTTCGTGGGTCGTCGGTGTCGATCAGGTGACGGCGCTGGCCCCGGGACCGGGTCGGCTTGCGATGTCGTATTGGGTGAAGGTCTCGTCGCATTCCCAGCAGACGAACTGCTGGTCGAGCGGATGCCCACAGGAGTCGTGGACGAGTACGGTCGGAGCGTCTCCGTCGGAGAGCCAACGATCGCCCCAGCGCATGAGCGCGACCAGTGCTGGCGAGAGCGCCATTCCCATCTCCGTGAGTCGGTATTCGTACCGAGGAGGACGCTCGCAGTACAGCTGCCGAACGAGCACACCCCGATCGACGAGGCGCTTGAGGCGCTCGGTCAGCACCGGTCGAGCGATGTCGAGATCCTTGCGGAAGTCTTCGAACCGGCGGACGCCACGAAACGCGTCACGCAAGATCAGAATCGTCCAGCGGTCGCCGAGCACGTCCAAGCTCGCCTGAATCGAGCAGTCTGGTGCCTCGAGGTTCCCCATCTCGCTCGTCAGCGTAGGTCAGTTCTGATTCAGAACCAAGTCGGTCCGCATTCCGAACTCACCGTGGCGTCCAACCGTTGCCGATTCGGATACCTTCATCGACATGACCGACAAGGTGCGAAACCACTCCCACGAGGGTGACGGCACGCAGCCACATCGACACATGGTCCACCGCCATCGCGACGTCACCGGCGGAGCTGCCCGCGCTGCCGTCTTCGGTGTCAGCGACGGCCTGGTCTCGAACGTCGCACTGATCCTGGGCGTCGCTGCCGCCGCGTCGGATCGATCGAGTGTCTTGGTCGCAGGCGTCGCCGGACTGCTGGCCGGAGCTGCGTCGATGGCAGCAGGCGAGTACGTGTCGATGAAGGCGCAGACCGAACTCGTCGAGCGGGAGCTGGAGATCGAACGCAAGTCGCTGGCAAACCAACCAGACGCCGAGATGCGCGAGCTGGCGGCCATCTACCGACAGCGTGGGCTCGATGCCGGGCAGGCCGAAGAGATGGCCCAGGCAGTACACGTCGACCCCGAGGTGGCCCTCGAAGTGCACGCACGCGAAGAACTCGGCGTCGACCCGGAAGAGACCGGCAACCCGGTGGCGGCAGCCATGAGCTCGTTCGTTGCGTTCGCGCTCGGTGCGATCATTCCGCTCGCACCATGGTTCTTCGCCGAAGGCAACGGCGCAATCGCAGCGTCGGCTGTGCTCGGTCTGCTCGCTGCGGCGGCCGTCGGCGTGACGCTGGCTCGATTCACCGAACGCTCGGCGCTGCGCACCGCCGGCCGACAGGTCGGCTGGGCGATCGCAGCGTGCGCGGTCACGTGGTTGATCGGCTCATGGCTCGGCGCGGTGGTGTAACGGCGATTGGTCTGGTCGCGGTCAGTCCGGGAGCTTCGGCACGCCGACGTCTGCGTCCGCTCCGACCGTCGCCGCCCGCGTGAGGCTCGCAGCTCCGAACCGCTCGCGGACCGCGTCGAATGCGCTGTCGATCACGTCCGACGCGGCCGCTTCGAAGGGCAACGCGAGCTGAGACCCACCAGCGCGCTCGTCGTCGACGAGGTTGCCGACGGAGAGGCCGATCAACGTAAGACCCCGCGCTTCGATCATCGGGGCAGCGGCGGAGAGCAACGCCAGGGCGACTTCCTGGATCGAGCCCGTCGCCGACGTCGGCTGAGGAAACGACGAAGCTCGCGTCGCCCGACTGAAGTCGTCGAATCGAAAGCGCAGTGTGACCGTGCGACCCGAGCGCCCTGCCCGACGCATGCGCCTCGTGACCCGGTCGACGATTCCAATCAGGATCACCTCCAGCTCTCGGTGATCTCGCTGCCTCCGCCTCAACGCCTGCTGCGACCCGATCGAGCCGCGGCGCGTTCCTGTGACCACCCGCCGCGCATCGACATTGTGAGCGAGTGCGTGCAGCTGACGTCCGGCGGCCTTTCCAACGATTGCGACAAGGCTCGCCTGATCCAGGGCTGCGACCTCGCCAACCGTCTTGATGCCCCGCATCTCCAGTTTGTGCGCCGTGATCGCGCCGACGCCCCACAACTTCTGCACGGGCAGCGGATGCAGGAAGTCCAACTCCCCCGCCGGGTCGACCCTGAGCAATCCGTCGGGCTTGCCGACGCCGCTCGCGACCTTGGCCAGGAACTTCGTACGCGCCACGCCGACGGTGATGGGAAGGCCGACGTCGTTGCGTACTCGGCGACGAAGGTCTGCTGCGATGGCCTCGGGTGAGGTCGCGATGCGCCGCATGCCCGACACGTCGAGGAACGCCTCGTCGATCGAAATCCCCTCGACGATCGGCGAGGTGTCGGCGAAGGCATCGAAGACCGCTCGACTCGCCTCGGAATAGGCCTCGAAACGTGCGGGCACCACGATGAGATCGGGGCAAATTCGACGCGCGGCAGCTTCGGACATTGCGGTCCGGACGCCGAATCGCTTGGCCTCGTAGCTCGCTGCGAGCACGACGCCTCCACCCGCCACGACCGGCTTGCCGCGCAGCGCCGGGTTGTCTCGCTGCTCGACGGACGCATAGAACGAGTCCAGATCAGCGTGCAGAATCGATGCCGCCCACACCTCCTCGTCCGGCTCGGCCAGCTGCACTCCCAACACGAACACATGTTCGCACTCGCGTTGGCGGCACGCAAGAGCTGGATCGGCTACGCCCGCTGCGAGATCCAGGCTGCGACCACGTCGAGGGCGGTCGGATCTGCCAACGAGTCGCGCGACGCAGCCTGGTCGGCCGGTTGCCCGAGCAACATCCGTTTGACCGGGACCTCGAGCTTCTTGCCGGACAGTGTGCGCGGAATGACGTCGACTCGATCGATCACATCGGGTACGTGGCGCGGCGAGAGCTCCGTGCGCAGACTCGTCCGGATCGATCGAATCAACGCCTCGTCGAGCTCCGCCCCGCCGACGGTGGCAACCAGCAGGATCAGCTCCCCGGGACCGCCATCGGCGTCTTCCAGGTGCACCACCAAGCTGTCGCTGACCTGGGGTGATGCCTCGACGACCGTATAGAAATCGCTGGTTCCCAGACGGACCCCACCTCGGTTGAGTGTCGCGTCCGAACGACCAGTGATCACGCAGGAGCCCCCGTCGTCGAACGTGATCCAATCGCCGTGGTGCCACACGCCGGCGAACTCCTCGAAGTAGGCGCCGTGATATTTCGACCCGTCGCGGTCGCCCCAGAACCCGACCGGCATCGACGGCATCGGTTGCGTGATGACGAGCTCGCCGGTCTCACCAGGATCGCAACGTGTTCCATCGGGACGAAAGGCCTGCACGTCGCATCCGAGCATGCGTGTGGAGATCTCGCCGGTCCGAACGGGCAGCGTGGGCGCCGAACCGACGAACCCGGTGCACACGTCGGTACCGCCACTCAGCGAGCCGATCTGCACGTGGCTTCCCACCGCATCGGCGATCCACTCGAACCCTTCCGGCGGCAGCGGCGCACCGGTCGACCCCAGATGCCGCACCTTCGAGAGGTCGAGGTCCCGGCCAGGACGCAGCTCCCCTTTGCGGCAGGCCATCACGAACGGTGCACTCACGCCGAACACGTCGACCCCTTCATCGGCGGCCAGGTTCCACAGCGTCGACAGATCGGGTGACCCCGGGTCGCCGTCGAACAGCACCGCCGTTGCGCCGACCAGCGCGGCCGACGTCAAGAAGTTCCACATCATCCAACCGGTCGTCGTGAACCAGCAGAACCGATCCCCCGGACCGAGGTCGTAGTGCAGGGCCAATGCCTTCACGTGCTCGAGCGTGATTCCTCCGTGGCCGTGAACGATCGGCTTGGGCAACCCCGTGGTCCCGGAGGAGAACAGCACGTACAACGGGTGATCGAACGGCACTGCCTCGAAGGCCATCGACTCCGCGGCGACCAGCGGATCGTGATCCAGCAGCGCGCTCCAGCCATCCTCGCCGCCGGGGTCGAGATACGGGAGGCGAACCACGTGCTCCAACGTCGGCAACACGGCGACGATGTCTTCGACCTGGTCGCGCCGATCGACGTCCTTGTCGCCGTAGCGGTATCCGTCAACGGTCAGCAGCAGCTTCGGGTCGACCTGCGTCCACCGGTCCGTGACCGCTCGAACACCGAACTCAGGCGCACACGACGACCAGATCGCCCCCAAGCTCGCCGTCGCGAGGAACGCCACGGTGGTCTCGACGATGTTCGGGAGAAACGCGACCACACGGTCGGCGCGCCCGACCCCCCGCTCGACGAGGCCGGCTCGGCATCGCGCCACCTGGTCGGCGAGTTCGGCCCACGTGACCTCGATGCGCGCTCGGGTCTGGCTCACCGAGACAACGGCGACACCGTCGGGAGAGATCTCGGCCTGTCGAAGCGCGAGTTCGGCGTGGTTCAACGTGCAACCGGGGAACCACTCGGCAAAGGGCATCGTCGCCGAGCCCAGCGAGACTCGAGGTTCGTCGTGAAATCGAATGCCGGCCCAATCGACAACAGCACGCCAGAACGCGCCGAGCTCGGTGAGCGACCAGGCGAGCACGTCGCCATACGAGTCGCACGACGGGCCGCCCGAGGTGCGGACGTGGCGGGCGAAGTCGCCGAGGCGCGAGTCATCCCAGGCCGTTGAGGAAGGCTCCCAGATCGTTCGGTTCACGGGCGCCATGGTGGCAGACTCACGATGTGACCGGACGACCTCGACCTGCCATCGCCGCTCTTCCCGCCTACAAGCCCGGGCGCTCGGCTGCGGTCGTCGAAGAGGAACGCGGCATCCTCGATGCGATCAAGCTCGCCTCGAACGAAGCACCGTTCGGTCCGCTGCCGTCCGTGGCCGGCGCGATCAGTTCAGGCATCGAGCAGATCAACCTGTACGCGGACCATCGCGCTACCGCACTGCGTGAGGACATCGCCACCGCGCACGCCATCGACGTCGACCAGGTCACCGTCGGTGCCGGATCGGCTGGCATCCTGCAACAGCTGCTGCTCGCCTACTGCGACCGCGGTGACCGCGTTGCGATGTGCTGGCCGTCCTTCGAGGCGTATCCGCTCTTCGCGATGCTCGCAGAGGCCGAGCAGGACCGGGTCCCGCTGCGCGACGAGACCTTCGACCTCGAAGCACTCGCTGGCGCCATCACCGCTGACACGAAACTCGTCTTCCTCACGAATCCGAACAACCCGACGGGTACGACGGTCGGCACGGACGAGATCGAGACCTTCCTTCAACGGGTGCCGACGACGTGCATCGTGGTGCTCGACGAGGCGTACGCCGAGTTCGTCACCGACGTCCGGGTCGCCGACTCCACGCCGCTCATCGCTCACCACGACAACCTGATCATCACGCGGACGTTCAGCAAGGCCCATGGTCTCGCGGGACTGCGAGTGGGGTACGCCATCGGGCACCGCGACATCGTGTCGATGGTCGACCGCACGTTGGTTCCGTTTGCGGTGAACGAGCTTGCGCAGCGTGCGGCCCAGGCCAGCCTTGCGGCATCCGACGAGATGCGCGAACGGGTGGCGCAGGTGGTGTCCGAGCGTGAACGGGTCGCCGCGGCATTGCGTGCTGACTCGTGGACCGTTCCCGATGCTCAAGCCAATTTCGTCTGGCTGCCCGTCCGGGAGGCCGCCGAGGAGTTGGGCATCGAGCTCGAGCAGCGCGGCGTCGTCACTCGTGCGTTTCCCGATGTGGGCGTCCGCGTCACGATCGGTGACGTTGCGAGCAACGACCGCTTCCTCGCGGCGCTGGCCGACTGCGGTGTCGGTCCGAGGTAGCGCTCAGGTCACGATCTCGTAGTCCGCCCGGTGACGAGCGGCGTCGATGAGCGCGGCGTTTCGTTCGTCGGAACCGTGGACGAAGTCATGTGCGTCGGCGGGCGACTTCCCGAACTCGACGTGGCGAGCAATCAGGCGCGACACGCGCAATTCGCGTGACACGACGACGTGCCCGATCGCATCGATCAGGTCGGCGACCTCCGACCACACGAGCAGGTAGTTGCCCTCCACGATGACGATCGGGGCATCGGCGGGCACGCGAATCCGGCCCGGCCGCGGTTCGTCGACATCTCGATCGAAGTCGGGAAGCGCCACACTGCGCGGCTCGCGCATCGCCCGCAGCATCGATGTGAAGGCATCGACGTCGAAGGTGTCGGGTGCCCCCTTGACCGATCGGAGGCCTCGTTCGTCGAGCACGGCGTTGGGGAGGTGATAGCCGTCCATCGGAGCAATGGGAGCAGCGAGCTCTGCCGAGAGCCTCGTAGCGATGGTCGACTTGCCGCTGCCCGGAGGACCTGCGATACCGACGATGAACCGCTGACGGTCAGCAGCTCGACCGCGAACCCAGGCGGCCAGGTTCGCCACGTCGACCTGTGTCATCCCGTCTCGTGCCCGTTCAGAGCACGGCGCGGAGGTTCTCAGCAGCGGACTCAGCGGTGAGGTCGCGCTGGAGGTTGGCCAACTGCTCGTAGCTCGCCGGGATCTTCGCGACGTCAGCGGAACGCAGCAGCGGCGGGTAGTAGTGAGCGTGGAGCTGAAAGTCGGTGGTGGCCGAGGTCGGAGCGTTGTGCCACCCGGAGCAATACGGGAACGGCGTGTTGAAGAGTCGATCGAACCCGCTCAGCATCGCCTGCAACACCTCGGCCAGGGCTTCACGATCGGCAGCATCGACATCGAGGAGGGAACGCATCGGACGACGCGGCAGTACGAGGGTCTCATACGGCCAATACGCCCAGTACGGGATCACGGCGATCCAGTGCTCGTTGAGCACGATCGTCCGCTCGCCCGACTCGACCTCCCGAGCCGCGTAGTCGACGAGCATCGACGTGCCATGGCGATCGAAGTACGCGGCCTGGGACGCAACTTCGCTGACGGCCTCGTTCGGGAGAAAGTTCGATGACCAGATCTGTCCGTGCGGGTGAGGATTCGATGAGCCGCTGATCGCTCCCCTGGTTTCGAAGATCTGCACCCACTCGTAGTCGGCGCTCAGCTCGGCGAACTGGTCCTTCCAGAGGTCGATCACGACGCCGATCTCGTCGGTCGACATCTTGGCGAGCGTGAGGTCGTGGCGTGGCGAGAAACAGATGACGCGGCACTCGCCATCAGCAGTGTCACTCTCGAACAGTTCGTCGGCAGCGTCGTTCGCCGGAGCCGGCGCACCCGGCAGCAACGCGGCGAAGTCGTTCTCGAACACGAACGTGGACGCATAGTCGGGGTTCATGACGCCGCCTGCCCGCTCGTTGCCCGGGCAGAGATAGCAGCCAGGGTCGTACGTCGGCGTTCCGTCGTCGGTCGCGTCGTCGGTCTGCCCTTGCCAGGGTCGCTTGGTCCGCTGGGGCGACACCACCACCCAATCACCCGTGAGCGGGTTCCGGCGGCGGTGTGGGTGGATGGCAGAATCGAACTGGTCGGACATGACCGACAGGACTGTACCTCTCCGCCGCGGGCTCAGAGTCGACGAATGTCGGGGTTGCGCTGACGCGCTCCGCGGCGCGGTGCGGTGATGCCCGCCGCGTACAGCAGGCGGATGATCCGCTGTCGATGACCTCGCCACGGTTCGAGGTGCGCACACATGATGTCGTCCCCGCCACGGTCTGGGTCGAGGTGGGTGGCGTCGCCGGTGAATGCGTAGTTGACGAGCGTCGGCATCCCGTAGTCGCGCAGCAGAAGTGTGTCGGGATGGCCATGCGACGCGAGCGTCGTCGCTGTTGCCGTCCAGATCCCGAGCCCGGGCAGCGCCGACAGCCGAGCGATCGCGTCGTCGATCGGCATCGATGCTGCTTCTTCGAGCCGGTTCGCCCGTTTCGCGGCCAACAGAATGGCCTCGGCCCGCCGTCGTTCGACGTTGATGCGGTGGAGGTCCGTGTACCGCAACCCAGCGATCACCTGAGGTTCGGGCGGCAAGATCAGGTCGCACGGGCCGGGCGCGGGTTCACCCCAGGTGCGACACATTCGATTCCAACTCTTCGAAGCTTCTTCGGTCGTCACGCGCTGACCGAGAAGGACGAGCGCCAGTTCCTGCCAGATCACCCCAGCGGCAGGCAATCGAAGCCCCGAGTGTCGACGCCAGAGGTCGGCGACACGCGAGTTGAGCGTTGGGTCGAACCCGGTCAGGTCATCGTGCAGACCGACCCAGTGTGGAGACCGATCGAGTAGCCAGTCGGCGCCGCTCCCCCACGACTCAGCGACGACATCCCCGTCGCCCGACCAGGTGAACCGAACGGTGCCAGGACCGTCTGGCGTGAGCACCGCTTTGGCGAAGTGACCGCGACCTTTGCGGAACGTCGGGTCCGAACCGTAGATGCCGATCATCTGCAGTGTGTTGGCGAGATCGATCTCCCCGGTTCGCAGTGTTCGCTGTTTCACGTCGGCCCGCGCTCGATCTCGAGCGGACGGCCCGGCTCAGAGGCCGAGCAGGGAGCGCCAGTCGGAGCGATAGGACGAG
>CALIOL010000004.1 GCA_938044705.1 uncultured Ilumatobacter sp.
CCCATCCGACTCGATCACGGTGCATCACCCGGTGCGCAGCGGTCTGAGCCAGACCATCCGCCGCAGCGACATCTCACATGTCGAGGTGTTACACGACTTGGTCACCGCCGGCCCGGCCGAGTCGATGGACGATCTCGCAGCTCGTTGTTCGGCGGACATCGACCGGCTCGATGCGGGCGTCCAGCGACTGGTGAATCCACACCGGTATCACGTCTCGATCACCGACCGCCTCAACGACTTGCGTCGCGATCTCGTCGCCAACGCGCGCTGACGTCACGCGGCCGTACTGCCGCCAGCAGCGATGTCGGAACGCAGCGAGAGAGCGATCGGCCCGGCTCAGGTGAAGTTCTCGAAATAGCGGCTTGGGGTGGGGCCGCGCTGACCCTGGTACTTGCTGCCGTGGGCGCCGCTGCCGTAGGGCCGGTCCGCGGGCGATGTCATCTTCATGAAGCTGACCTGGCCGATCTTCATGCCGGGGTACAGCGTGATCGGCAAGCTCGCCACGTTTGCGAGTTCGAGGGTGATGTGGCCGTCGAACCCGGCGTCGATGAACCCGGCGGTGGAGTGGATGAGGAGGCCGAGGCGTCCGAGCGATGACTTGCCTTCGACGCGACCGACGAGGTCGTCGGGCACGGCGATGCGTTCGTAGGTTGAACCCAGCACGAATTCCCCGGGGTGCAGCATGAACGGCTCGTCGCCGACGCCATCGGGGCCGACGGGCATCTCGATCAGCTCGGTGAGGTTCTGCAGATCCTCCTTGACGTCGATGACGCCGCGCGAGTGGTTGCGGAACACTCGGAAGAGGTGCGAGATTCGCACATCGACCGACGATGGCTGGATCAGCGTGTCGTCGAGTGGGTCGATGACGATGCGCCCCGCATCGAGCTGTTCGCGAAGGGATCGGTCGGACAGAATCACGCCCCGCACGATACGTCGATCCGGCGCCCGCCACCCGCTCGACGTCAGGTGGTTCGGGATTCGCTGTTGCCGCGGGGAAACGTCAGCGCGATCATCGCGGCGGCGGCAAGGTAGCTGATTCCGACGAATCCCCACGCCCAGCGAAAGCTGCTGGCCTGCGGGTCGCTCGACACATCGGCGAGGATCGCCACGATCACCGAGATCCCCAGTGCGTATCCGATCTGCTGGGTCGTGCGGATGGTGGCGTTGGCGGTTCCGAACTGTGCCGGGTCGACGTCGGACAGGCCCGCACTCGACCAGGTCGCGATCGACAGCCCGACGCCCACCCCGACGAAGAGGCTCGTCGGCACCAAGTGCGTCCACACCGTTGGTTCCTCGTCGAGGATGACGATGTACAGCAGGTAGGGCAGACCGCACAGCGTGCTGCCGCCGGCCAGGATCCAGCGGTGCCCGATCTTGTCGGCGTAGCGCCCCGCGATGGGCGACACGATCGTGGCGAGCAACGGTGCGGGCACGAGGGCGACGCCGACGACGCTCAACGGTTGGTCCCACAGCTCTTGCAGCAGCAGCGAGTTGATGAGGAAGCCGGACGTGAACGCCATCGAGTACAACCCGAGGCTCGCATTGGTGCTGGCAAACGACCGGAGCGAGAACAAATCGAGTTCGAGGAGTGGCTCGCTGTGGCCGCGCGATCGACGTACGAGCAGCCACACCAGCAGGAGACCGACGGCCGCGTTGGCGAGGACTCGCGAGTCCAAGATGCCCCATTCCTCCGAGCGCACGATCGCGAACATCACCAGACCGACACCGACGGTTCCGATCGGCACCCCGACGAGGTCGATCTTCCCGGTCGCCGCTGGGTTCTTCGACTCGCGCAGCAGGCGCGGAGCGAGGACGAGGACGAGGACCGAGATGGGCACATTGATCCAAAAGATGCCGCGCCACGACCAGATGTCGGTCAGGAACGCGCCGAGCGCCGGGCCGACGACGGCTCCGAGCGCGCCCGTTGCTCCGGTGATCCCGATGATGGTCGATCGTTTGTTGGGTGGGAAGTCCGGAAGCACCACCGCGATTGCGGTGGGAGCGATGATTGCGCTGCCGACCCCTTGGATGACTCGGGCCGCGATCAGGAATCCGACGCTCGGTGCAATGGCGCTCAGCGTCGAGCCGAGCATGAAGGTCGCAACACCTGGGATGAACAGGCGTTTGCGGCCGAAGCTGTCGGCGTAGCGCCCGGCGACGAGCAGCAGCGACGCGACCGTCACGTTGTAGCCCGAGATCACCCAGCCGAGGGTCGACTCCGACACGCCGAAGTCGTCACGGATCGACGGGAAGGCCACGTTGACCGCCGAGATGTCGATGACGGAGAGGAAGAAGACGAGGGTGGTGACGCCGAGCGCAAGCCAGGCGTTGCGGTCACCGAGCGACCGTTCAGATGTCGACGGAACCATTGCTCCAATCCTCTCACCCGGCAGCGTCGACCACCGCAATGCGCTGGTCCCGAACCGAGCTCCGGCACGAGCGCAACCAGCCCGGCGGCCTACGTTGCAAGCAACGACAACGATCAGCATCGATCAGGAGAAGCTCATGAAACTCGGACTCGCATTCGCCAGCAGCGTCGGCATCGAACAGGAACAGGCATTCGATATCTGCCGCACCGCTGAAGCGGCTGGGTTCGAGTCACTGTGGGGCGGCGAGCACGTGATCTTGCCGAGCACGATCGACTCAAAATACCCGTACACCCCCGACGGCAAGATCCCGGCTGAGCCCGAGACTCCGATCCCGGATCCGTTGATCTGGTTGGCGTTCGCGGCCGCTGCTGCGCCGACGTTGCGGTTGGGCACCTGCATCCTGATCGTCCCGCAACGCAACCCGCTCGTGCTCGCCAAGGAGTTGGCCACGCTCGACCGGGTCTCCGGCGGACGGGTCGAGCTCGGGCTCGGCGTCGGCTGGATGAAAGAGGAGTTCGATGCGCTCGGCGTTCCGTGGGAGCGGCGAGGGGCTCGCAATGACGAGTACATCGAAGCAATGCGCGCGCTGTGGGCGGGTCCGCATGCCGAGTTCCACGGTGAGTTCGTGGACTTCCCGCCGGTGACGTGCAGCCCGCGCCCTGTCCAGGAGTCGATCCCGATTCTCGTGGGCGGAGATTCCGACGTCGCGGTTCGACGTGCCGTGCGCCTCGCCGACGGCTACTTCCCCGGCGAAGGTGACGCCGAGCGACTGAAGGGTCTCATCGCACGTGTCCGCCAGGGAGCCGAGGACGCCGGCCGCGACCCGGACAGCATCGAGATCAACGCGATGTTCGGCGCGCACATGCAGGACCCGGCGGCGGGAATTGAGATCATGTCCGAACTCGGCGTGGGTCGTGTGATGGTGCCGGCGTTCTTCTTCGGCGGTGATGGCGGCATGGACCGGCTCGCCCGCTTCGCGGAGAAGGCGACCACAGCCATCGCCAGCGCCTGACTCCCGGAAACTCCCAGCAGGTCGACGTCGATCTCGGCGATACTGGGTCAGAACACACGCTGGTGAATTGATTTCTTGGGAGGGAATTCATGAACGCACGGACTCACGGCCAACCTGACCTCGGTCGGGAGTGGCCACGTGCTTGAGTAGGTGGGTGCGCGCATCTGTCTGCCTGGTCGTCATGCTGGCTGCGTGCGCGGGTGGTCCGCTGTCGTCGACACCGGACTCCGCACCGCCGGTGCCCGTATCGACGCACGAGCGCGCGTGTGGCGGCACCGTCGATCAGGTCGACACGATCGAGTACCGATCGGTCGACGGCGTCGATCCGAATCTGCTATCGCTCGACATCCATGCACCGGCGGCTCCATCGTCGTGCCCAGTTGTGGTCTGGGTACACGGTGGAGCCTGGCAACTCGGCGACAAGTCGACCGCCGCGACGAATGTGAAGGCGGCTCACTTCGTATCGCAGGGCTATGTGTTCGTGTCGGTCAACTATCGCCTCGTCGAAGAGTCGAACGACGTGCGGTGGCCCGACTTCGGCAATGACGCCGCTGCGGCAACGGCGTGGGTCATCGACAACGCAGAGGACATCGGGGTCGATCCTGAGCGCGTCGCGCTCGTCGGCCATTCGGCGGGTGGCCACCTCGTCAGCATCCTCGGCACGAACCCCGACCTCCTCGCCGCTGCCGGGTCGTCACGCGACGACGTCGCGTGCATCGTGGCACTCGACTCGGTGACGCACGATCTCACCGATCCACCGACGTTCGAGCGCGACATCGTGCAGGCGGCGTTCGGTGACGACATCGCGGTCCTGAGCGATGGTTCGCCGACGCTGCAGGCAACTGAGCACGCTGGCGACGGACCGGTCCCGGACTATCTCATCGTGACGCGCGGGCGAGACGTGCGATTGGAGAGTGCGGCGCGGCTCGAGGCCAGCCTCCTTGCGGCCGGTGCTTCGGCATCGGTCTATGACGCGAGCCCGTATACCCACCGAGATGTCAACGTCGAACTCGGTGAGTCGGGCGAGTCGAACATCACCCCGGCGGTCACCGAGTTCTTGGCCGACTGCCTGGGTTGACGTCAGCCGGCTCGTTCTGGCTGCGGAGGAGTCGGCGGCCGAACGCGAGTGCGACGGCGAGACACCACCTGATAGCGACGAAGTGCAACTGCAGCGACCAGCAGCGCGATGACGGTTGCGATGCGGGTGAGCCACGCGATGACCGCTCCCCCGCTGCTCACCTCGCCGCCGAGGCTGACCGAGGCCACCGCTGCCACCGTCTCGACGTCGTTCGCCACTTCCACCAGTGGCGCGTCGGACAAAGGGTCGGGTTCGATTTCGTCGGCTCCGGTACCGTCGTCGTACACCCCGAGCAGACGGGCGGTTTCGAGGTCGACGGCGCCGGTCACGAGGAGGTCGCCGGCTTGGCGTTGGTACTCGGCGACAGCTGCCATCGTGTCGTATCCGAACGCTCCGTCGGCTCCGCCCGGCACGTCGATGCCGGCATCGATGATCGCCTGTTGGACGTCGGCAACGCGTTCACCCTCGGCTCCGGGGACGAGCACGGTCCAAGGCGCCGCAGCGGGGCTGACGTCGTTGCCGGACAACACCTGCTCGAGAGTTCCGGTGAGGAAGGTGGTGAGTGCATCGACGCCGCTGCGGGACAGGTGCACACCGTCGTACTCGAACCACGAGGACGATCCGAGGGAGTAGGTCGCCCAGTCCGCGATCTGGAGGAAACCTTCTGAGGCTTCGGCTGCGGCGATCAGTTGTTCGTTGTACTCGCGGAAGGTGTTGATGCTCGATTGTTCCTGCGGGTCGGAGTAATCGACGTCGGAGCTGGTTCGAAGTGTCAGCCAGACGACGTGTTCGGCGCCTTGCCCGCGCGCCTCGGCGGTCACTTCGGCGATGGCTTCGTCGATGGTGTCGACGGGGTCGTTGTATCCCGACATGATGACCACGACATCGCCGAGCTGGCCATCGAGCGACCTCATGGTGGCGAGCACGTTCGAGGATCGATAGCCCTCGCGGCTGATGCACGACTGTTCGATCGTCCGTCGACATGACTCGGCGCTCAACACGAAGTTGAACCGATCCAACGAGCCGTAGTCGCCGTACCAGCGAACGCCGGCGAGGGTGGAGTCGCCGACGAGACTGACCTCTGCTGCGTTGCCAGCGTCGTTGGTGACGACCGACTCCGTCTGCGCGTTCGCTGTCGTGTCGCCGACGGCGAGCGCGGCGAGCCCCGTCACCATCGCCAGCAGCGTTGCGAGCAGAGCTGTTGCTCGGCGACCGATGGCGAACCTGGTCGCGCTTCGATTCTCGTTCGTCACCGCCCCAGCTCCTCTGTCGTCAGTCCGGAACCCGGAGTCTGCCGTCGAGATTGGCGCCGACGGTCACGAAAAGCCTGGGAACTCTCTGTGAGTCGCGGAACCACGCGTTCGAGTGCGAAGAACGGTGCGAATGCGACGCCGAAGAGCGGCGATGGGAAGCCCACCGCCATCGTGAGGAAGATCCCGACGTGCATCACCCACGCTGCGATCACCCACGCGTTGCGGCTGCGGCGCCCGATGAGCACGACCGGCGCCGACAGTTCGATGAGGACGGCACCGAGTGCGAACGTGCCGAGAATCCACTCCTGGCGAACGGCGAACTCGGCGAGCACGGGTGGGTTTCCGCCGAGCAGGTCGAGGCGTGCGGCGGAGTAGGCGATGTGGTTCTGGAGCGTCTCGCCGGACACCCAATCGACGCCCCCGTATCGAAGTTTCGCGATCCCGGTGATCACGTAGGTCACGATGGTGACGAGCCCGGCGAGTGCGATCGGCCAGCCGTAGCGAATCGACGACGTCGTCGTGCCGTCGGGCTGAGGCGCGTTCGATCGGCAGGCGTCGACCGACCATGCGTCGGCGGCGGGTGACGCGGCGAGCACGAGAACTTGGAGGACCATCAGGTTCTCGAAGTGCAGCAGTTGCCCCCAGGAGCTGCGCAGCGTGGTCAGCACGAGCAGCGCGAGCGCGAAGGCGATGACGCTGGGGCGGTAGCGCCAGCCGATCGTCGCGGCGATGCCCGTCGTGAGCGCGGCGATGTAGATCACCGTCACCGCAGCGCCGGTTGGTGGGGAGGCCAGCGGGGCGAGGACGCCGACGCCGTCGAAGTCGGCGGCGGGCCGGGCGCCCAGCGCCAGGAAGACCGGGAGGCGGCCGATCAGATAGATGACGACGAAGACGCCGACCGCGATCCGCAGCCCGGCGAGTCGCTCTGGCGGTGCGGTGGCGTCGAGCACCCGCTTCACGACCGCTGCACCTCGCACGTGGCTCGCACGTCACGCTCGACGAGACTGTCGCGGCCGAGCGTGCGGGCAACGGTGTCGTGGCGTTCGCTCACGATCTCGATCCGCACGACGTCGGTCAGGTTGGATCGGCCCGCAACTCGATCAGCGATCTCACCGCACCGGACATCGCCACGGTCAGCCGCCAGGGCGGCGCGAAGCCGGCCGACCACGACGAGCGGATCGTCGCTGTCTCCGATCAGCGTGGGTGTGAGTTCGCGCGCTGCGCCGTGTGCGGT
>CALIOL010000005.1 GCA_938044705.1 uncultured Ilumatobacter sp.
CGAAAAGAAATTTCGAGATTTCTTGTCGATTCTCGAGTCGCTCTCCGTCATAAGGGCAAGGAGCCGGACAAGTCGGTTCCACAACCCGACAAGGAGTCGGCCAATGAGCAAGCACGAACCAATCACCGCAACCGTCGAGCGAGTCATCCCGGCCTCACCGCAGACCCTGTACGACATCGTCACCGATGTCGCCCGCATCGACGAAATGAGCCCGGAGTGCCGGGGCGCCGAATGGGTCGGCAAGAGCCAGGGCCCGGAGGTCGGGGCTCGCTTCAAGGGCAACAACGAGTTGGGCAAGAGCAAATGGAGCACCAAGCCGACCGTGACCGCCGCCGAGCGCGGCAAGGTCTTCGAGTTCAAGGTGCCGATGGGCTTCGGGCCGACCTGGCGCTATGAGTTCCACGAAGTCGAAGGCGGCACTCGTGTCGTCGAGTCGATGCGCCAAGACAAGCCGTCACCGTGGTTCATCCGTCGGGCGCAGCGCAAGGCCGGAGTGACCGATCGAGCCGCCAACCTCACCGCCGGCATGGAGACGACGCTCTCCAACCTCGAGCGGCTCGCGGTCTCCTAGCCGGCCAAGGGGAATTCGGTCGTCGACCGGTCGATCAACGAAGCGATCACGACGGTGGGCCGTTCAGCGCCGGCGACCCGTCCACAGCGACTTCCCCGACAGGGCGGTCCGGGCGGTTGATCCAGACGACAAGTCCATGGACCGCAACACCGGCGCTCCAACCAACGAGCGCCCACAGCGACCACCACGAGGACCAGGACCCGGCAACGCCCGCCATGACGACCGTCAGCAGGTTGACCCCGAACATGATGGACATGCCGACGGCGAACGCAGCGGCGTGAGCCTGAAAGACCCGGACCTGCTCCGCGTACTGCGGGGGCTGCCTCGCACGCTTCTCTTCGACGTTCACGACGCACCACCGACGGTGACGACGGTCTTGCCGACCACGCCGCCGCCATCGACTTTCGCGATCGCCTCCGCAAGACCGGCAAGGTCGGTGCGCTCTCCGATGTATGGCGTGACGCTTCCGTCAGCGAGCATCTCGACGAGCGGCTCGAGGTACTCGCGCGACTCCTTCGAGATGAAGGCAGTGAGACGCTGGCGCACGAACAACGACAGGATCGCCGCCCGAGCATTGCGGCCGATGCCGCCGGTGAATCGACCGCCGCCTTCACCCCCGACGAGCACGAGGGTGCCCGTTTCGGTGAGGACTCGTCGCAGGCGGCGCAACGGGTTGAGGCCAGCGATGTCGATCACCAGATCGAACGTCGAGCCGATCTCGTCGATGCGCGTCTCGCGATAGTCAATGGCATGGACGGCACCGAGCTCGCGCACTGCGTCGAGGTTCGCCGCACCAGCGACACCCGTGACCTGCGCTCCGAGCGCGGTGGCGATCTGGGCGGCGAAGCTACCGACGCCACCCGACGCACCGATGACGAGGACTCGCTGACCAGGGCTGAGCCGGCCGACCTTCGTGAGTGCCTGCAGGGCCGTGATGCCTGACGTCGTCGAGACGGCTGCGTGTTCGACCGACACGCTGCTCGGCCGCATGACGAGTTTGGCAGCGTCAGCGACGGCGTATTCGGCAAACGCACCGCTCGCGATTCCCATCACCTCGTCGCCCGGACGAAACCGCCCGACGTGCTCGCCGACCGCGACCACACGACCAGCGACGTCGCCTCCGAGAACGGGCTGCTTCGGGCGCAGGAGGCCGAAGCCGACGACGCGGACGAGCAGCGGCAACCCCGTCATCAGGTGAATGACGCCGCGGTCGATCGCCGAAGCGCCGACCTCGACGACGACCTGGTGTGGCTCTGGCTCGGGGATCGAGATCCGCTCGAGTTCCAGCTCTTCGGGTCCTCCGTAGCGGCGCTGGACCGCCGCAGTCATCGAGTGGTTCTGCGCCTGGTGGGCCTGATCGTTGCCGGTCTCCGCGGCGTGAGTGTCTGTGTTCATCATCTCCCTCTTTCTCTTTTTCGTACTTTGTACGATCACATGGACAACGATAGTCGTACTTTGTACGATGCCAACACGAAATGTCGGAAGACACAGCGACAGGGGAAACTGAACGACATGGCAGAGGCGACGAAGACACCGCGACAGCGGATGACGAGGGAACGCGTGCTCTCGGGCGCGCTCGAGCTCGCCGACGAGATCGGGATCGCCGACCTCACGATCCGCCGGCTTGCCGACTCCCTGGACAGCAAGCCGATGACGATCTACCACCACGTGCCCAGCAAGGACGAGATCCTCGACGGCATCGTCGACCTCGTGTTCACCGAGATCGAGCTTCCGGATGTCGACCTCGATTGGAAGTCTGCGGTCCGCGCTCGATGCGTGTCCGCCCGCGAGGTGCTCGGCCGCCATCCATGGGCGGTGCCCCTGATGGAGTCGCGCCGGTCACCCGGGCCGGCGACGCTCCGTCATCACGACGCCGTGGTCGCCTGCCTCCGCGGCGGGCTCTCGGTCACCATGACCGCCCACGCCTACGCCGTACTCGACGCGTTCGTCTACGGGTTCGTCATTCAGGAGAGTTCGCTCCCCGAGCCCGGCGACGAGATGGCCGATCTCGCCGATGAAATGATCGACGACCAGTTCGCCCAACACTTCCCTGCGCTCCACGCCTTCACGGTCGAACATGTGATGCAGCCCGGCTACGACTTCGGCGACGAATTCGACTTCGGACTCGATCTGATTCTCGAGGGACTCGACGCCACCAGCGCGTCGAACGGGTCGACGAACCCCTAGGGCGCCACGCCGCCGTACGCCACGCCGGTGAGATGGTGCATCTCGCGATCGAACGTCGTCAGGTCGTCGATGCTGAACTGATCGAGCGCGTCGTGGCCACAGGCTCGCGCCAGCACTTCCATCAGCTCGGTTGCAGCGCCGAAGAAGCGCGCGAGACGGTCCGCCGCTTCCTGCACAGGGAGGCGCGCCCGCAGAACGGGGTTCTGCGTGGCGATGCCGACCGGACAGTTGTTCGAGTTGCATGCCCGCATGCC
>CALIOL010000006.1 GCA_938044705.1 uncultured Ilumatobacter sp.
GCACACGGCGAGCTGCAGGAGCACTCGCCGACGTATCGGTCACGACGAGGGCTTCTCCGATCGCTGCGGGGTGGCGGTAGGATGATCGACCGCCGCAGTCGTGGCGACACCCCCAACAGTGAGGTACTGCGTGAGTTTCAAGAAGGGCGAGACCGTCATCTACCCCCAGCACGGTGCATGCGTCGTGCAGGGCACCAAGAAGATGGAGTTCTTCGGCGAGAAGCAGGAATACCTGATTCTCAAGACCGTCATCAACGAGATGACCTTGAAGGTCCCGATCGAAAAGACCGACGACGTGGGCGTTCGCCCGCCGGTCTCGGCAGATGAGCTCGAGGACCTCGTGTCGGTGCTCGCCAAGCCCGACCCGCGTGTGCCTTCCAACTGGAGCCGCCGGTTCAAGAACCACCAAGAGAAGCTGAAGTCTGGTGACGTCTACCAGGTCGCTGAAGTGGTCCGAAACCTCGCCGCTCGCAACCGCGACGCGTCGCTTTCCGCAGCAGAACGCACCATGTACGAGCGTGCTCGCGTGAACCTGATCTCCGAGATCTCCCCGGCGCTCAAGGTGTCGGCCGAGGACGCAGAGATCTACCTCGACGAAGCGCTCGCCAAAGGCGTCCTCAAGGACGGCGAAGAAGACGGCGACGACAAGAAGAAGTCGAAGAAGAAGAAGTAGGACCGCTTGCTCGGGTCAGCTGGCGAAACCGCCGGCGACCCAATCGAGTGAGAATCGAACGGTCACCGGGAGATGGTCAGACAGAGCTGCCCACTCCGGGCCGCCTGCTGGAGCCGTCACGGACACGTCGTCGGCCGCAGCTGGCACCAGCACATGGTCCAGCGCCTTGGTCGGTGCGTCCGCAGGGTTCGTCAGCGGCGCGCTGATCACCTCGATGCCGGGAAGCGTGGCGATGATCTCGGGCTCGCCTGCGTCGTTGAGGTCGCCTGCGACGATCGCCGGGGGAGTGTCGCCGAACGCTGCAGCGAGCTCAGCGATGCGCGTCGCTTCGTCGAGGCGCTCGGCGCGCAGGTCGTGTGGCGACAGGTGTGTGTTGTACACGCGATAGCCCGAAGCGTCGGCCCGGGTCACCGTGGCACATTGCACGATGCGGCGTCGGTAGCTCCGTTTGGATGATGCGTCGCTGATGCGGGTGTGGCCCGGCGAGGTCAACTCGTGCGGTGTCAGGACGGCGGCGCCTTCGGCCCACGAGGGAAAGAAGGGTCGGAAGGGATGATGCTTCTGTGCCCAGCAGTGCGTCATGGCGAGACGGTCGGCGAGCTTCTGAGCTTGTGGTCGGCGGACCTCTTGAAGCGCGACCACGTCCGGGGACTCGCTCGCAATGACGGCGGCGATGCGCTCCAAATCGGTGCGCTTCATCCCCTGAATATTCCAGGTCAGCACGGCCCACTCCCGGCTGATTGTGTTCATTGCACCGATTGTGGCAGGCAACGCGGTCGCACGTCGTGACTTACGGCCCGAATGTCTGGCCGGTACTGCGACACCTGTCAGAATCGGCCGGTGACCGATGACGCCGCCGACGAAACCCCCACACCCTCCGACGATGGGCTCGGAGCCGAACCTGACGAGATCACGGTCCCGTTGGGAGACGACATCGACGACGATGACGACGACGAGCCCGCACGCGTCGCGTTTCTGGGCATGGGCGTCATGGGAGCGCCAATGGCCCGCCACGTCGCCCGGGCCGGCCACTCCGTCACTGTCTACAACCGCACGGCGGCCAAAGCGTTGGCCTGGGTGGCGTTGAATGGGCACGGCGCATCGCCGACGCCTGCCGAAGCCGCTGAGGAAGCCGACGTCGTCATGATGTGCGTCGGCAACGACGACGACGTGCGCGAGGTGGTGCTCGGTGCGACCGGCGTCCTCACCACGATGCGTGCGGGGTCCGTGCTGGTCGATCACACGACTGCTTCAGCCGAGTTGGCTCGAGAACTTGCTGCGGCGTGCGCGGAGCGAGGAGTCGGGTTCGTCGATGCTCCGGTCTCCGGAGGGCAGGCGGGCGCGGAGAACGGCCAACTGACCGTGATGTGTGGTTCCGACGACGAAGCGTCGTACGAACAGGTGGTGCCGGTCATTGCTCACTTCGCGAAGTCGTGTGTACGCCTCGGTGACGCGGGTGCAGGGCAACTCACCAAGATGGTCAATCAGATTTGCATCGGCGGAATCATCCAGGGACTCGCCGAAGCGGTGAACTTCGCGCAGCGCGCCGGGCTCGATGTCGAACAGGTCGTCGAGGTCATCAGCAAGGGCGCATCGCAGAGCTGGCAGATGGAGAACCGAGCCATCACGATGGCCAACGGAGAGTTCGACTTCGGGTTCGCCGTCGACTGGATGCGTAAGGACTTCGGCATCGTGTTCGACGAGGCGAGTCGCAACGGCGCTCGTCTTCCGATCACGGCACTCGTCGATCAGTTCTACGCTCAGATCCAAGAGCGAGGCGGCGAACGGTGGGATACGAGCTCGTTGATCGACCTGCTCACGAACCCGTAGTGCGTCGGTCGTTCGAGTGAGCGCTACGCGAGGATGACCGGATGACGACGCCGTTTGCTGAAGCTGCCGCTCGAGTCGCCGCCGGTGGTGACGCAGGACTCGAAGCTGCTGCGCTCGTCGAGGAGATGACCCTCCAAGAGCAGCTCGGATGCCTCGACGGCGACACGGCCTTCTGGCCCGGACTCGCGGATATGACCGCTGGTGGCTACTACACGCATCCGTGGCCCGCAGCCGTGGTCGACCGGCTCGGTGTGCCGGGAATCCAGTTCGCCGATGGTCCACGCGGCGCAGTGATCGCAGACGGCACGGCATTCCCGGTCTCGATGGCACGAGGAGCGCTGTTCGACCCGTCGGTGGAAGAACGGATCGGCGATGCCATCGGCCTCGAGCTGCGGGCGAGTGGAGCGACCTTCACCGGTGCGGTCTGCATGAACCTGTTGCGCCACCCTGCATGGGGTCGTGCGCAGGAGACATACGGCGAAGACCCGCACCACGTGGGAAGAATGGCTGCGGGATTCGCTCGGGGGCTTGAACGCCACGTCATGGCGTGCATGAAGCACTTCGCGCTCAACTCGATGGAGAACGCACGCTTCTCCGTCGACGTGGAGGCTGACGAGCGAGCCCTTCATGAGGTCTATCTGCCTCACTTCCGGCATGTCGCCGATCACGGGATCGCGTCGGTCATGAGTGCCTACAACTCGGTCAACGGTGAGTGGTGCGGTGAGAACGAGAAACTCCTGACCGCGATTCTTCGCGAGGAGTGGGAGTGGGACGGCTTCGTCATCTCCGATTTCATCTTCGGTCTCCGTGACGCGGTGAAATCGGTCAACGCGGGACTGGACATCGAGATGCCGTTCCGACAGCAGCGCGAGC
>CALIOL010000007.1 GCA_938044705.1 uncultured Ilumatobacter sp.
GCCGGGAGTCGACGTCGCCGGGGGTAGCGCGTTCATCCGGCGCCCGGTCGTGATGCCGACGAACGAAGTCTCGACGACGTTGGTCTTCCGAGTTCGGTTCGAGTCCGTCGGTTCCGGTGAGTGGTTCACCAACGTCGCATCGCTACGCGACGAGAGCGATTCGCTCTGGAACGTGGACGCCCGCTCCCTTGCGGACGGCTCGATAGCGCTCAGCCTCTACCACCAGGACGCCGACGGGTTTTCCGACGGGGGTGCGATCGACAGCGCCGTCGAGCCGGGGGAATGGCAGTGCGTTCGCCTCGATATCTCGCCGGAAGCCACGCCGGCTGCCCGTCTCTCACTCGTTGGTGATGCTTCAGTGGAGGTCGATGCGGTTCCCACCGAGCTGGGCTCGGTGTATTCAGCTTCGATCGGTTCGGCCTACATCAGCCCGCAGGGTGCGCCACCGGAGATCTCGTACGACGACGTCTCGGTTGGGTCGCCGACCGCGGTTTCTTGCTGACTCGGCAAACGCGTCGCGGTCACGCGGGCGTCGAGATGGGAGTGCCCAATCGCGCTGCGACAGCGGAGCGCACTTGAGCATCGAACGAGTTGACATGGCCTTCGATCAGGGTCGCGACACGGTCCGCATCGCCGTCGACCAACGCAGCGTGGATCGCCGCATGCTCGTCCACGGCGTGCGCCATGTCGTGGACGTCGGCCAGGTACATGTGCCACAACCGGTCCGACTGCGCGTACAGCGTGTCCAAGGTGTCGGTGAGGAATCGATTCGCTGATGCTCGCCAGATGATCTCGTGGCACTGCCGATCGAGTTCGAGGAGTTCGCCCGGGCGTTTGCCTGGCAACGCGGTCTCGGCGAGGACGTCGGCCATCTCGGCCCAGTCGCGGTCGGTGCCGCGCTGGGTGGCGAGGCGCGCCGCGTAGGGCTCCATGATCGCCCGGGTCTCGTAGAGCATTGCGAGTTCGTCGAATTCGATCGCCGAGACGAACATGCCGCGGCGAGGAATCACGGTCACGAAGTGGTCGCGAGCGAGCCGTTGCAGCGCCTCGCGAATGGGTGTCCGGCTCATCTCGAGGGTCGCTTGGAGGTCGGCTTCTCGTACGACGTCGCCGGGTGCCATGTCGAGGCGGATGATCATCCGGCGGATCTCGTCATACGCCCGCTCGGCGAGCGAGATCGGCGCCGAGTTCACGGTTGACATGTCGCTCATACTCTGTTGATATATCACCACTGTCAAGTGTCGCATCGTTCTCGTCGGCATCCGTCCCGGATTCCGGGCGGAAGCCCGACGAGAACGCAGCGATTGACCGAACCGTCGAAGAGAGCAGCGTCACCATGAGCGAGCAAGAAGTTCCCACCACCGCCAAGGTCGTCATCATCGGAGCCGGCATCGTCGGCAACTGCCTTGCCGGGCACCTCGCCCGACTGGGCTGGACCGACATGGTGCTGCTCGACAAGGGCCCCCTCCCGAACCCGGGTGGTTCGACCGGTCACGCGTCGAACTTCATCTTCCCCGTCGACCACAACAAAGAGATGGCGCTACTCGGTGTGCAGTCCGCCAACCAGTACCGCGACGTCGAGCGTTCGGTCGACAGCGGTGGCATCGAGGTCGCTCGAACCCAAGAGCGTATGGACGAGTTGCAGCGGCGCATGACCAGCGCGAAAGCGTGGGGCGTCGAGGCCGAGCTGCTCACTCCCGCGCAGGTCAAGGAGCTCGTTCCGTTCATCGAAGAGGACGTGATCCTCGGCGGCTTCCACTGCCCGTCGGTGAGCGTCGTCGACTCGCTCGACACCGGCACACTCTTCCGCAACGAAGCCATCGAGAAGACCGGCATGAAGGTGTTTGCAAACACCGAGGTGCTCGACGTGGAGACCACCGATGAGCCGGGCACCGGACTCAAGCAGGTGGCCGCCGTGGTGACCGACAAGGGTCGGATCGAAGCCGAGTACGTCGTGGTCGCGTGTGGCGTGTGGTCGAACCGCATCGCCAACATGGCCGGTGCCACCATCCCGCTCGTTCCCGCGGTGCACCAGATGGCCGACGTCGGCCCGATCGACATCCTCGCCGAGACGAACAACGAGATCGGCTACCCGATCGTTCGTGACATGGACACGTTCTGCTACGAGCGTCAGTCATCGGGCTCGATGGAAGTGGGCTCGTATGCGCACCGGCCGATCCTGCATCACCCCGACGAGATTCCCTCGAACGACGAGGCGGCGCTCAGCCCGACCGAGATGCCGTTCACGCCCGACGACTTCGATCAGCAGATGGAAGAAGCGATCGAGCTGATGGACATGCTCGGCGACGCAGAGATCAAGTACGCCATCAACGGTCTGCTCTCGCTCACGCCGGACGCGATGCCGTGCCTCGGCGAGACCACCGAGGTTCGCAACCTCTGGTCGGCCGCCGCGGTCTGGGTGAAGGAAGGGCCGGGCATGGCCCAAGTGGTCGCCGAGTGGATGACCTTCGGTTACCCGCGAGTCATCGATGCGCACGGCGCCGACATCGCTCGCTTCTACGACCAGGAACGTCCCGACGAGCACATCTGGGCTCGCGCCGAAGAGCACTTCAACAAGACCTATGGGATCGTGCACCCGGCCGAGCAGTGGGCGACGCGACGCAACCTGCAGACGTCGCCGCTGTTCGAACGTCAAGAAGCGCTCGACGCGTTCTTCTTCCAGGCTCGTACGTGGGAACGTCCGCAGTGGTACGGCGCGAATGCAGACCTTGCCGAGCGCTATGGCATCGAGGAGCGCGAGGTCGAGTGGGACAACCGCTGGTGGAGTCCGATCACGGTCGGTGAGCATCTCAACATGCGCGAGAACTGCGGCATCGTCGACCTCTCGGCGTTCCAGATCTTCCAACTGTCGGGTCCTGGTGCGGTCGAGTTCGCCGACTACCTGAGCGTCAACAAGATCGGCCCGGTCGGCCGAGCGACCTACACCCCGTGGCTGACCCCGGACGGTGGCTTCCATTCCGACCTCACGATGCAGCGCGTTGCCGAGGACACCGTCAACGTGGTGACCGGCGTGTTCGACGGGGGCCGTGACCTCGCCTGGATCAAGAAGTACATGCCGCGGGACGGCTCGGTCACGGTGGCGGACAAGACGCTCGACTTCTCGACGCTCGGGCTGTGGGGGCCGAACGCACCTGCAGTGCTCGCCAAGCTGACCGACGCGGACCTCTCGTTCGAGGGATCGCCCTACGGCTCGATCGTGAAGGTGCAGATCGATTGCGGTGGTGAGCAGATCGATGCCGCGCTGTTCCGGATCTCCTACGTCGGTGACTCCGGTTGGGAGATCTACGTCGACTGGGGCGACGCCCCGAAGCTCTGGGACGCGCTGATGGAGGCCGGTGCCGACCTCGGCATCCGCGCCACCGGCGGCGGCGTGTACGGCACGTCGGGCCGAATCGAAAAGGGATACCGCCTGCAGGGTGCTGAACTCGAAAGTGAGTACAACCCGTTGGAAGCCGGGCTCGCCCGTCCGAAGGTGAAGTCGGCGGACTTCATCGGTAAGGAGGCGTACCTGGCTGCTCGTGATGCGGGCGAGCCCGAGGTGTTGATGTGCACGATGACCGTCGACGACCTCACCGATTCACAGGGTCGCCAGCGCTGGATGCAAGGCGGCAACGAGCCACTCTGCGACATGGATGGCAACACGATCATGGACAGCCACCAGCGTGTATCGCGGGTGACCACTGCGGGCTACGGCCCCTCGATCGGCAAGATGATCCTGATGGGCTACCTCCCGCGCGAGATGGCGGAGGCCGGCACGGCGCTCCAGGTGATGTACATGAACGAGTACTTCCCGGTGACCGTCGTCGGCACCGACGGCCCGTTCGACCCAACCGACTCGCGGTTGAAGGGCTGAGCCGATGCGCGTGCTCGTCTGCGTCAAGCGAGTCCCGGCGCCCGGGGCGAAGATCAACATCACCGACGATGGCCAAGCGGTCGACGCTACGAACCTGGGCCACACGATGTCGCCGCACGAGGAGTGCGCGCTCGAGTTGGCGGTGCAGTTGATCGAGGCGCACGGCGGTGAGTCGCACGTGCTGACGCTCGGCACCGCCGAGGCGGACGAGCAGTGCCGGTGGGCCGCCTCCATCGGGATCGGCAAGGCGACCCTGGTCGAGGTCGATTCGATGGACTGGGACCCGCAGCGGACGTCGCGGGCGCTCACCGAATCGGTTCGAGCGATCGAAGCGGCCGACGGTGCGTTCGATGTGATCATCTTCGGCAACGAGTCAGCGGACACCGGCGGCTACCAGGTCGGCATCCGAACGGCTCGTGCGCTCGGTCGGCCCATGGTCAACGCGATCAAAGGTGTCGAGGTCTCTGAAGATGGAGCGACGCTCGAAGCTCGCCGCGAAACCGACAACGGCTTCGAGGTCTACCGATTGCCGATCCCGTGCGCCATCGGCGTGAAGGAAGGCATCACCTGGCCGCGCTACCCGACGATGCGGGGGCGGTTGGCGTCCAAGAAACTCGCTGTCGACTCGGTGTCGTCGGACGCTGCGCCCGGTGGCCAGGCAAAGATCCGATTGAACCGGCCCGAGGAGAAGGTGTCGGAAACGATCGTCCTCGGTGAGGGCCCCGAAGCCGCCGCTCGTGCGGTCGAACTGCTCAAGGAACTCGGCCTCTGGTCGGAAGGGGTGGCGTCGTGAGCGTTCTCGTTGTTGTTGAACATGACCGCGGTCAGATGGCCGAAGCATCGCTCGAAGCGTTTGCGTTCGCCGGTGGTGTCGCCTCGCAACTCGGCATCGCCGTCGAGGCGTTGCTCATCGGCGCCGACGCTGCGTCGCTCGCCGACGAGTGCGCAGCTCATGGCGCAGCCACGGTGCACCACGTCGTCGACGCGGCGATCACCGACTACGGACCCGATGCCCACGGCGCCGCGGTGGCCGCCGCTGCCGGTGCGTTGTCACCGTCAGCGTTGGTGGCCTCTGGCTCCGACCGCGGCAACGAAGTGTTGGCCTACGCGGCGGCCGAGCTCGATCTGCCGTTCGTGGCGAACTGTCTCGAGGTCAAGACCGCCGACGACTGGGAGATGACTCGCGTGCAGTGGGGCGGATCCCTGAACGAAGACGCTCGGCTCACCTCGTCGCTGCCGATCCTGTCGGTCGCACCGCACGGTGTGGAGACCGCCGAGCCCGTCGCTGGCGCAACGGCGACGGTGCAGCCGCTCGATGTGGCTTTGCCCGAATCGGTGACCGCGACGATGATCCAGGACCGCATCGTGCTGTCTGAGGGGGTCACGCTCGCGACGGCGCCGGTCGTGGTCGGCGGCGGACGTGGTGTCGGCTCAGCGGAAGGCTTCGAGGTGCTTGAGGCGCTTGCGGCGAAGTTGGGCGGAGTTGTCGGTTGCAGCCGGGCGGTCACCAACAACGGCTGGCGTCCGCACTCTGACCAGGTCGGTCAGACCGGCACGCGCATCGCTCCGCAGCTCTACATCGCGTGTGGAATCAGCGGCGCGATCCAGCACTGGGTCGGGGCCAAGGCCGCGAAGAAGATCCTTGCGATCAACACCGACCCCGCCGCCAACATGGTCGTCAAAGCCGACTACGCCATCATCGGCGACCTCTTCGACGTGGTGCCCGCGATCACCGAGAGCTGACGGTCGCGTCGTCGCGACTCTCGCCGGAATACCGGCGCATCTCCGACGGTTCTTCTGGATCCACGAACAAGGAGACCAGCAATGGCAACCACCGATCTGAAGAGCGCTGAATTCGAAAAGACCGTCACCCAGGACGGCATCGTGCTCGTCGACTTCTGGGCCGAGTGGTGCGGGCCGTGCAAGTCGTTCGGACCGGTGTTCGAAGCCGCCTCGGAGAAGAATCCGGAGATCACCTTCGCAAAGATCGATACCGAGGCCGAGCAGGAGATCGCCGGGGCACTCGAGATCCGATCGATCCCGACCCTCATGGTCTTCCGCGATGGCGTCCAACTGTTCTCGCAGGCGGGGGCACTCCCCGGCCACGCGCTCGATGACCTGATCGACCAGGTCAAGGCGCTCGACATGGACGAGGTCCGGGCCGAGATCGCGCAGCAGCAGGCTGCGAATACCTGACCCGAGACGTTCTCGTCGGGATACGTCCCGGAATCCGGGACCAACACCGACGAGAACGAGAAACGCAATTCCGAGCGGAGGCGTTCCACGATCCGGCACCATTGGGCCTATGGCTCATCGTGCACTCGGATCCATGCTGGCCGTCGCGATGATCGCGACCGCCTGCTCCGGCGGCAGCGATTCGTCCCCATCGACCGAGTTGCCGTCGACCGAAACGGAACCGACAGCGACGGCCACGACGGATGCGCCGACGACGGAACCCGCCGTCACCGAACCTGCCACCACGCTGGCGCCGACCACGACTCAACCGCCGGCGCCGCCGGGACCCATCACTCGCCAGCGGCTCGTGGTGACCGGTCCCGAAGAAGTCGTGTGGGACTGGACGACCGATCGCTGCGAGGAAGCCCACATCCCGGACATCGCTCCCCGCCTGTTCCGCAACGCCGACGGCGAGATCAACCTGACCGTCAGCCATTGGAACAGCTATCCCGCAGTTGGTCCGTCGATCGACGAGCTCGTCACCGACTGCAGCCGCCTCCAGCTCAGCTCGGACTACGACCCCGACCCGGCGGCGTTCAACGACTCGGAGTGGATCGGGTCGGTGTACACCGAGGACGGCCAAACCGTCTACGCGATCGTCCACAACGAGTACCGCGGCGACACCCACGGTGCAGCGCGACCGGACCAGTGCCCGTCCGGTGAGCGATTCCCGTGCCTCGACACCTCGTTCACCATGGCCGTGTCGACCGACGGTGGGCGATCCTTCGACCACATCGCCGAACCACCCGGCCACCTGATCGCAACGTTGCCGTACACGTATCGCGACGACACGGTCCCGTCGGGCATTCGTCAGCCGAGCAACATCATCAAGGCCGACGGTTTCTACTACCTGTTCGGCAACGTCAGCGACCAGCCCGCAGAGGAACAATGGGTCTGCGCGATGCGGACCCCTGACCTTGCTGACCCGAGCGCCTGGCGGTACTGGACCGGTAGTGACTTCACGGGGGAGTGGAAGGACCCGTATCTCGAGGACGTGTCCGACGACGACAAGTGCGCGCCGCTCGGATCCGGCCCGCTGAGTGGGTCGGTGCAGGAGTCGATCGTGTTCGACGAAGCACTCGGGCGTTACGTCATGATCGGTGTGGCGTTCGACCCGTTCGGTGTCGAGCCGAACTGGGGGTTCTACACCTCCACGTCGGAGGACCTCATCGAGTGGACGTCGCGAGAGCTGCTGCTCTCGGTCCCGGTGACGCCGTCGGTCGCCGACGACGCGACGGACATGTTCTACGCGTACCCATCGTTCATCGACCCGGACAGCGACTCCTTCAGTTTCGAGACGAGCGACGGCGAGATGTATCTCTACCTGTCGCGTTTCAACGCAGGCGGCGGGAGCCTCGATCGCGACGTGGTGCGGTGGCCGATCGCGGTCGAGACCTTCGACGTCGAGCCGACCGAGTGGACCTTCGACGACGAGTCCGATCTCGATGAGTCAGCCGGCGGCTGGACGGCGCGGTTCGACGTCGACCCGCTCACCGTCGCCGACGGAGCACTGCAGTTCACGACCACAGGTGGAGATCCGCACTTCCAGTCGGGAGCGATCGTCGTGCCATCCGAATTCGATCGCTTGACGATGCGAATGAAGCTGCCGGCAGGCGTCTCGACGTTCGGCGAGGTGTTTTGGGTGACGGACATCGACCCGGAACTCGATGGGGTCAAGTACCGAGAGTTCGCGGTCGAAGGGACCGGCGAATTCGAAGACATCGTGATCGACCTCACCGATCACCCGGAGTGGGTCGACACCATCCGCAGTATTCGCATCGACCCGATCGTGAACGAGGAGCTGCTGTCGGGCGAGATCGACCGCATCTGGTTCGAGCGCTCGACGGGCTGAGGTGGCTGCGTTTTGGTCGGGATCGTGCCCGGAATCCGGGAAGATTGCCGACCAGAACGAGACATGAGGCCCAGCGCTACTGGTAAGTGACGTCGAGTTCGACGTGTTCGAGCCCTCTGAGGATGAAGCTGCTGCCGTAGCGCAGCGAGTCGGGCTCGACGACCGACATCGTGTCGATCCTGCTCGCGAGCACCTTGAGTGCGATCACCGTCTCGAGTCGAGCCAGCGCGGCGCCGAGGCAGAAGTGGATGCCGTGGCCGAAAGCGATGTGGCTGTTCAGCCGCTCGCGGTCGGGGATGAACGCTTCCGGGTCGTCGAACACGCGGTCGTCGTGATCGGCCGAGCCGTACATCACCCAGATCGTCGAACCCTTGGGGATGGCGGTGCCAGCGACCTCGGTGTCCTCCCTCACGATCCGGAACAACCCCTGGTTCGGGCTCGCCCAACGCAGACCCTCTTCGACGACCTTTCCCGCGCGATCCGGGTCGGCCTTGAGCTTGTCCCATTCCTCGGGATGTTGGGCGAGTTGCACAGCGAGATCGTTCAGCAGGCTCGCGGTGGTTTCGCTTCCTGCAACCTGGATCTGGCGAATGATCGAGAGCATCTCGGGGATGTTCAACGGTTCACCGTCAACGCCGTCGTCGTCCGGAGGGAGCTGTGCATTCAAGAGGTCGGTGAGAAAGTCGTCCTGTGGGTCGGCACGACGCTTCTCGAGTTCGCTGACGAAGTAGTGCTGCTGCTCGACGATGTCGGTCTCAGCGGCGATGCGCTCGTCGTCGCTGATGATCCGACCGATGGCGGCGACCGATGAGTCCGCCCACTTCTTGAAGTCCGCTCGGCGGGTGTCCGGGACCTGAAGAATCGTGGCCACCGCCGCGATCGGGAGCGGCACGGCGAACTTCTCGAGGAAGTCGACACGTGGGGCCTGTTCGAATCCGTCGACCAGCTCCTCGCAGATCCGGCGGATGTCGGGTTCGAGCAGGGCGACGCGCCTCGGTGTGAACGCAAGCGACACCAGGCGTCGGTACCGGGTGTGAGACGGAGGGTCTTCGGTCAGCATCGTCGAGACGTTGGGCCATCCGTTGGCGTAGACCTCCTTCATCCGCGCTCGGAGTTCTGGGGAGGCGTTCGCAGCGGAGCTTCCGAACTCGGACGAGAACGTCGTCGGATCGTGCAGGATCCGCTTCACGTCCTCGTGGCGCGACACGGCGAACAGTCGCTCACCGTGACGTCCCAGCAGTGCGCCGTCCATCTCCAGCACCGGTGCTTCATCGCGCATCTTGCGATAGTGGGGGTATGGACACTGAACGACGTCGTCGTTCGCTGCATCGAAGGTGACTGCCTCGGAAGTCATGGTCCGAGCTTCGTCGTTGATCGGCTCGAATGTCGGGTCGGAGCGTCGATGACCGTCGTCGCGGCGCTCGTCGTGACTGCCACGCGGCCACCGATGGTGCTTGATGTGACCGCGCTTCGTCTCGACGATTCAGCGCGTTCTCCGCCGCCGTGACTGCGCCCCGCCGGATGCCGGCCCGACTCGATCGGCCGGACCGGCACCCAGATCACCCGGGACGCTTCAGGTGCCCTTGTAGTTGAGGACCTGGCGGAGTTCGTGGTCGATGGTGACCAGGTCGGCCTGGTTTGCCATCACTTCGCCGATGTCCTTGTAGGCACGCGGGTCCTCGTCGATCAGCATCTTCGACGTGCCGTGACGACCCTTGCCGTTCCACGCCTTGTCGGCCATGACGGCGTCGAGCGTCTCGACGTCGAGTTCCCGACGCGCTCGGGCGCGACTCATCCGGCGCCCCGCCCCGTGCGAGCACGAGTGGTAGGACGACGCGGCGCCCTTGCCCGACACGACGAACGACTGCGCGCCCATCGAGCCGGGGATCACGCCACGGTCTCCGGTCCGCGCCCGAATCGCGCCCTTACGGGTGAGCCAGACGTCCTGAGCGCGACCACCCACGTTGTGGTGCTCCCGCTCGGTGAAGTTGTGGTGACAGTTGATCTGGTCGACGATCTCGACCGCCTCGTCGGCGGGCCGCCACAGGAACTTGGCGACCGCTGCGAACACGAGATCAAGCATTCGCTGACGGTTGCCCATCGCATAGTTCTGCGCCCACAACATGTCGGTGATGTAGTTGTCGAACGCCGCGGTGCCTTCGACCAGGTAGGCCAGGTCGGGGTCCGGGAGGTCGATGAACATCTGCTTCATCAGACCCTTGGCTCCATCGATATGGACGTTGGCCAAGATGTTGCCGACGCCGCGCGAACCCGAGTGCAGCACGATCCACACGCGGTCCAACTCGTCGAGGCACACCTCGACGAAGTGGTTGCCCGAACCCAAGGAACCGAACTGGCGCTCGGCACGCTTGGCGAGCTTGCCGGTCCAGTACTTCTCACCGTGGGTTGCGGGCAGATCGGGCATGGCGTCGAACGCGTCACCGTCATCGTGGCCCTGACCGACGCCGGCCGGAACATCGCGTGCGATCATCGAGTGCAACTTCTGCAGGTCGTCGGGCAGATCGTTCGCCGTCAGGTTCAGACGTGCCGCGATCATCCCGCAACCGATGTCGACACCGACGGCGGATGGGATGATCGCACCCTTCGTCGGGATGACCGAGCCGACCGTCGCTCCGTAGCCGAAGTGCGCGTCGGGCATCAGGGCGACGTGGCCAGGGATGAACGGCAAGGAGGCTGACCGTTCGGCCTGCTCCACGGTCTTGTCGTCGAGATCGGTTGCCCACGACAGGACGTTGTCGCTGATCTTGCGGGGAGTCGAGGGGTTGGTGGGGGCATTCATGGTTGCACTCCTTTCGTGCACGTCGTTGAAGGGAGCGCAGACCATTGTCGATCCGGCGCCACGGGCGCAACCAGGTTTCGGTGCTACTCCGTCAGGTGCCCAGGGAGACCGGCAACCTGCGCACGCCTCGGCCGAGCAACACCGGGCTCCACTCGACCGGAGCATCGCTGCGTGTGATCGATGGGTATCGCTCGATCAGGCGACCAACGGCGATCTCGGTTTCGAGTCGGGCGAGCGCCGCGCCGAGGCAGAAGTGACCGCCATATCCGTACCCGAGGTGCGCCCGCGCGTTCGGCCGGTCGAGTCGCAGTGAGGCTGGCGCGTCGAAGGCGGTGGCATCGCGATTTGCTCCGAGCACGCCGAGGAAAACGGTCTCGCCCGCCCGCAATTCAATGCCTTCTCGTTGGTGGTCCTCGCCGACGATGCGCACCATCAGCTTGGTGCTTCCGTCGTAACGGTGGAGCTCCTCCATCGCATGCGGGCGTTCGTCGGGACGTTCGGCGAGCCAGTCGATCGAGTCTGTCTCGAGCAGCGAGTGCGTCGAGTTGGCGATCAGATTCGTCGTGGTCTCGTGTCCGCCGAAGAGCAGCAAGGTCAACGCTCCGACGACTTCGGAGGAGCTGAGTCCGATCGACGGGTCCTCGTCGGTGACGGCGATCAGCGCCGAGATCAGGTTGTCGGCGGGAAACCGGGTGTAGCGGTCGACGAGTTCGGTGAAGTACGACGCGAACCGTGCGGTCCCGGTAATTGCCTGCTCGACCCCCGCCGATCGGTCGGAGGTCCCGAACACGATTGCGGCGAGCTGGTCACTCCAGTGCTTGAACTCATCTCGGTCCTCCGGTGGCACGCCCAACAGCTCGGCGATGACGATCGCGGGAAGCGGGAAGGCGAAGTCTGCGACCAGGTCGATATCGGTGGTCGGGTCGATCGAGCCGAGGCCGTCCAGCAGCTCGTCGACGATGACCTCGATGCGCGGTCTGAGCTCGGCGATCCGGCCCGGGGTGAACGCCCGGCGTAGCGGTTCTCGAAGTCGACCGTGGTCGGGTGGATCGTGGAAGACCATCCATCCTCGAAGCAGTTCGAACGTC
>CALIOL010000008.1 GCA_938044705.1 uncultured Ilumatobacter sp.
CCGCCGCCTGTGACGCACGCACCCGTTGTCGGCTTTGGCGAGCCCGGACGCGCGCCTGCAACACTGTTTCAATGGACTTGACCTACCCGAACGAGGCCGAAGAGTTCCGGACGGAGATCCGCACCTGGCTCGAAGACAACCTGCCCGATGGCTGGTTCGATGACAGCTTCGAGATGACCGACGAGGAGCGGGCGGCGTTCAACAAGGCGTGGCCGCAGAAGTTGTTCGCCGGCGGGTGGATCTGCGCGACCTGGCCGGAGGAGTACGGCGGCAAGGGCCTGACCACGATGCAGGGCGTAGCGCTTGCCGAGGAGTTCGCACGAGCGAAGGCACCGATGCGCGGCGACTTCTTCGGGGACACGCTGGTGGGCCCGACGCTGCTCCAATGGGGCACCGAGGAACAGAAGAAGGAGTTCCTCCCGGGCATCTTGAAAGGTGAAACGCGCTGGTGTCAGGGATTCTCCGAGCCCGATTCGGGATCGGACCTCGCCTCGATCAAGACCACTGCTCACCTCGACGGCGACGAGTGGGTGATCAACGGCCAGAAGGTGTGGACGACCCAGGGTCACCATGCCGACTACTGCTTCCTGCTCACCCGGACGGACCCCGATGTCAAAAAGCACGCCGGGATCTCCTACATGCTCGTTCCGATGAAACAGGACGGCGTCGAGGTTCGTGGCATCGTCCAGCCGGACGGCACGGCGGAGTTCTGTGAAGTCTTCTTCTCGGATGCCCGTTGCGCAAAGGACGCGGTCGTCGGCGGCGTCAACAACGGTTGGAAGGTCGCCAACTCGACGTTGGGTTTCGAACGCGGGCTCTCCGCAACGACCGGCTGGCGTCGCTTCGCCGAGGAATACCGCCTGATGACCGAGACCGCTACAGCGAACGGTCGGATCGACGATCCTTCCATTCGGCAACGGTTGATGGAGTTCTACACGAAGATCCAGATCCTTCGGATCAACGGTCTACGCAACCTGACCTCGACGCTGAACAAGTCGAAAGACATGGGCACCATCGCGCTGGGAGCGACGAACAAGATGTTCTGGTCCGAGATGCACAAGACGGCAATGGAACTCGCCCTCGACATCTTCGGCGCCGAGGCCATGTTGATCGACACCTCCCCGGAGTCGGGTGGATGGCCGGGAGCCACTCGGGACAAGCGCCGCGACGGCTACCCGGTCAGCCCGATGATGTCGTCGTTCTTCTTCTCGCGTTCCGAGACGATCTGGGGCGGGACGAGCCAGATCCAGCGGAACATCGTCGGCGAACGCGTGCTCGGTCTCCCCAAAGAGCCCAAGCCGGCGAACGACTCCTGACCCTGTCGGGCAGGTGCCACCTGGCACGGCGCCGTCGTCGGCGGGTCGGGACAGGATGGAAGGTGTGACTGCGTCCGACCAGACATCCGACGCATCGCGCCGGGGGCGAATCTACGTTGCGCCGACCGACCGGTTGATCACGGTTCCGTTCCTCACCGTGACGGTCTGTGCGCTGGCGTTCTTCATGTATATCGGCACGCTGTTGCCGCTCATCCCCCTGTTCATCGAGAGCGACGTCATCGGTGGAGACGAGTTCGGTGTCGGGCTGAACATCGCCGTCTTCGCGGTCGCAGCAGTGCTCGCTCGACCGTTCCTCGGTCGGATCGCAAACCGATACGGGAGACGATGGGTCATGGTCGGCGGTGCCGTGATCGCAGCAAGCGGGGGGCTCGGAATGAGCCAGGTCGACAGCCTCCTCCCACTGCTCGGGCTGCGAATGTTGACCGGTGTCGGCGAGGCCTCGCTGTTCGTCGGCGCGGCCACGCTCATCGCCGACCTTTCGCCACGTGACCGACGAGCCGAAGGTGCGAGCTACTTCTCGGTCGCGGTCTTCACGGGATTGGGTCTGGGCCCGGTCTTCGGTGAGTTGTTGCTCAACGACGTCGAGTTCGAGCGGACGTTCATCGCCGGTGGCCTCTTCGCCGTACTCGCCGGAGGCATCGCACTCTTCGTTCCCGATCACGTGGTTTCGCCCGACGCTCAGTCGACCGCACCGTCGCAGCCGGCGACCGTGCGAACCGGGGTCGGCAAGTACGTGCACCCGTCGGCGGTGTTGCCCGGCACCGTCCTCGCGCTTGGGGTCGGCGGACTCACGACGTTCTTCCTCTTCATCCCTGACTACTCGCGCGACCTCGGCCTCTCGAATTCCGGGGGGCTGTTTCTCGTGTACGCGCTTGCCTCGCTGTTGATTCGGATCTTCGGCGCAACACTGCCCGAGCGTCTCGGTCCACGGCGAATGGTCACGATCGCACTGTCCTCGTTCGCGATCGGCCTCGTGGTCGTCGCAGCGGTGGCGTCGGTGTGGGCGCTGTGGTTTGCTGCTGCGATGATCGGCATCGGTGCTGCGTTCAACTACCCGTCATTGAATGCACTGACCGTCAATCGAGTTGCCGACGCCGAACGTGCACAGGCCATCAGCTCGTTCACGATGTTCTTCGAGATCGGTTCAGCTGTCAGTGGCCTCGCAGTCGGAGCGCTTGCTGGGGCGATCGGCAAGCAGTCGGCGTTCTACGGAGGCGTCGTGATGGTGCTGCTTGGCATGTTCGTGCTGAGGCGATGGGTCGTGCCGGTCGGTTCTGCCGACGGAGGTCCGAATACGCACCGCAGACCGCTCGTCGCGCTGCCGTCCGAATGAGCGGAAATCGGACGTCGCTTTCGGCGTCTGATTTCCGCTGGTGATCTCGCTCGGGCGTCGTCATCATGGAGACGTGCCACCACTCGACCACGACCACTGCTACAGCATCGTCAAGAACGGCGATCGCCGCTTCGATGGCTGGTTCGTCACGGCTGTGCGAACGACGGGGATCTACTGCCGTCCAAGCTGCCCGGCGATGACGCCGAAGCAGACCAACGTCGAGTTCCACCACACGGCGGCCGCAGCGCAACAGCGAGGGTTCCGTGCGTGCAAGCGCTGTCGACCGGATGCGTCGCCGGGTTCGCCCGAATGGAATCTCCGCCAGGACGTGGTCGGGCGAGCGATGCGGATGATTGCCGATGGGACCGTCGAACGTGACGGTGTGCGCGGACTCGCTCGCCAACTCGGGTACAGCGAGCGACACCTCAATCGGGTGATGACCGATGAACTCGGAGCCGGCCCGCTCGCGATCGCACGCGCTCACCGGGCCCACACGGCACGGTTACTGATCGAAACCACGTCGATGAGCTTCACCGACATCGCCTTCGCCGCGGGCTTCGGGAGCGTGCGTCAGTTCAACGACACGGTTCGCGAAGTGTTCGGTTCGTCTCCGACCGACCTGCGAAAGCGGCGGGGCGCAGCGGTGTCGAGTGTTCCGGGAGAAGTCACCCTTCGTCTTCCCACTCGGCCTCCGTTCGCAGGCACTGAGTTGATGGCGTTCCTCGGTGCCCACGCGATCCCAGGACTCGAATCGTGGGACGGGGAGGTGTTCGGCCAGGTGCTGTCGCTTCCGAACGGCCACGGCGTGGCGTTGCTGCGAGCTCACGACGACCACGTCGAGGCCACCGTTCGTCTCGCCTCATGGAGCGATCTCGCAACGGCCGTGCAACGACTCCGCCGACTCCTCGATCTCGACGCCGATCCAACGGCAGTCGACCAATCGCTGGGCCAGCACGATGGACTTCGGTCGCTGGTCGCCCGGATGCCTGGGCGGCGGGCTTCCGCGAGCGTCGACCCGGTGCAGACCGCGATACGCGCCGTGATCGGTCAACAGGTGTCGCTCGCCGGGGCGCGAACGGTGACGGGTCGGCTGGTCGCAGCGCTGGGTGAACCGCTCGACCCGGTGCTCATCGATGGCACCGACCTGAACCATGCTTTTCCGACCGTCGAACGTTTGGCCGAGGCGCCCGACGAGTTGTTTGCGATGCCGAAGGCTCGCCGCGACACCGTTCGCCGACTCGCCTCGGCGGTCCTCGCCGACGACGTCGTGCTCGACGTCGGGGTCGAGTACGGGGCGGCTCGCGCCTCGTTGCTCGCGCTCAAAGGCATCGGGCCGTGGACCGCTGACTATGTGCTGATGCGTGGCCTCGGTCATCCTGACGTCTTCTTGGGCACCGACCTCGTTGCCGTCAATGCGTTGGAAGCAGCGGACCTGTCTGTCGTCGACGCCGATCGATGGGCGCCGTGGCGCAGCTACGCACTTCATCATCTCTGGGCGAGTCTCGGAACACTCGATGCTGCAGCAGCCGCTGCAGCGACAACACGAAAGGTCAACTCGTGACGACGAAACCCTCAGCGACACCGTCCGACGAGCTGCGTGCGGCCACGATGGGGAGCCCGGTCGGAGAGCTTCGGATCATTGCCAGCAACGACGGAGTGCGCGCCGTGCTCTGGCCCGACGACGACCCCGAGCGGGTCCCGG
Organism: uncultured Ilumatobacter sp.; assembly: GCA_938044705.1. Classification (GTDB taxonomy): domain Bacteria; phylum Actinomycetota; class Acidimicrobiia; order Acidimicrobiales; family Ilumatobacteraceae; genus Ilumatobacter_A. The sequence continues at coordinate 4,373 of CALIOL010000008.1, forward strand.
TTCCGTCGCTGGTCGCCGGCGACGAATCGCACAACGTCCTCGCCCAGGCGCGCCAGGAGCTCGAAGAGTACTTCGCAGGCGAACGGCAACAGTTCGACGTCCCACTCGACCCCGCCGGGACAGCATTTCAACGCGAGGCGTGGATCGCGCTGCGCGGCATTCCCTACGGCGAGACGGTCAGCTACGGCGAGCAAGCCGAGCGAATGGGGGACAAGAACAAGGCCCGAGCGGTAGGAGCCGCGAACGGCCGCAACCCGATCTCCATCATCGTGCCCTGCCACCGAGTGGTCGGCTCGAACGGGTCACTGACCGGTTTCGCCGGCGGTCTCGAAACGAAGCGATGGCTGCTCGCGCACGAGCAACAGGTCGCCGGGCACACGTTGCTCTGAGCGGCGTCGCCTACTTGCGCCGAGCGGCAGCAGCCTGCGCCTTACGGGCTCGCTCGGCTTCCTGCTTTGCCTTCTTGGCAGCCTTGCGTTGTGCCCGCACTTCGGCCTGCTCGTCGGCTGAGCGCTTCGCGGTGTCGATGAGCGGTGCAATCTCGACCTCTTCGGCCTTGGGCAGCGCAAGCACTTCGTCGTTCTTCAAGAGGTCTCGGATGATTGCGGCCGCCGGTGCTTCTCCCGCAACGGTCGACGCCAACATGATTCTGGTGATGCCCAGGTTGTGTCGCTCGACGATGCCGGGCAGCACGTCGCGAAGCTGGTCGGAGGACGGGTTGTCGGCGTTGTCGCCGAGTTGCTCGATGCAGTCGGCGAGGGCAGCGTCGGTGACGATGGCTGCGATTGCCTCCATGCCGCCGTCGATGCGGCCGGCCTTCACGCCCGCTCGCACCCCGGCGTTGGTCAGCTCGTCAACGAACGACTCCAGGCCTTCGCGATGGTCATCTCCGAGCGCCTCGATGGCGGCATCGAGATCCTCATCCGAGGCTGCCTTGAACGAGCGATCGAGCAGCCCGAGCGCCTGCATCCGGTTCTTCATCTGGTTCACGGCCATAGTGCAGCGACGCTACCGCCGCCGCACTCCCATGAGACCTCGCGGGTCAACGGAGCCATGGCGCTTCCGTCGACTGTTGAGCTACTCTGTAAACGCTTACATCCGTCAAAGGGGGAACCGATGGCAACGGTCACGTTGGACAAAGTCAACAAGGTGTACGAGAACGGGTACCACGCGATCCATGATCTGGATCTCGACATTCAGGACAAGGAGTTCCTGGTGCTGGTCGGCCCTTCGGGCTGCGGCAAATCAACAGCACTGCGAATGATCGCAGGGCTCGAAACGATCTCGGGCGGTGAGATGCTGATCGGCGACCGAGTGGTCAACGATGTCGAGCCCAAAGATCGCGACATCGCGATGGTGTTCCAGAACTACGCGCTGTATCCACACATGAGCGTGTACGACAACATCGGTTTCGCACTCAAGCTCGCCAAGGTGCCCAAGGAAGAAATCGACCAGCGCGTCCGTCACGCGTCGAAGATTCTCGAATTGGACGCCAACCTGCACCGCAAGCCCGGTCAGCTGTCCGGCGGTCAGCGTCAACGTGTCGCAATGGGCCGTGCGATCGTTCGTCAACCTGCTGCGTTCCTGATGGACGAGCCGCTGTCGAACCTGGACGCAAAGCTGCGTGTCCAGATGCGTGCGGAGATCGCCTCGCTCCAGCGTGAGCTCGCAGTGACCACGGTCTACGTCACTCATGACCAGATCGAAGCCATGACCATGGGTGACCGCGTTGCGGTGCTCAAGGCCGGCTACCTGCAGCAGGTCGATACGCCACAGAATCTGTACGACCGTCCGGACAACGTGTTCGTCGCAGCATTCATCGGGTCACCCTCGATGAACCTGTACGAAGCATCGATCACGCAGAAGGATTCGGGCGGGGTGTTGCAACTCGGAAGCCAAACGCTCGAGATGGGAGCTGAGGTCTTCGCTGAGCGCCCGGCGCTGAAGAATCACACCGGCAACGTGATCGTCGGGATCCGTCCCGAGGACTTCGAGGATGCGGCGATGGTCAAGGAGGACACGACCGGCAAGCAGCTCACCTCCACAGTCACGCTGATCGAAGCGCTCGGGTCCGAACTCATGGTGCACTTCAACGTCGATGCGCGCACCGTGGACAGCGGCGATCCGGATGCGGTCGAGGAAGCGGAGTCATCTGCGAATGCTGTTGGCCGTTTCAGCCCGCGTTCTGGAGTGCGGATGCGCGGCGAGGTCACGGTTGCCGTGGCGACCGAGCGCATGCACTTCTTCGACCCGGAAACGCACCTGGCGATCTGGGACTGAGCACGCGAGGGCGCTCCTGATCGCTGTGGCGGTCAGGAGCGTTTCGCTGCGACGATGATCGATCCGACGCCGGCGGTCACTGCGCCCACGAGGCACAGGCCGATGCCGACGCCGATGCCGAACTGAGAAGCCGAGAAGCTGTCGTCGAGAACGCTCCCGACGGCTCCGAGCGCAGCGAGCGTCGTCAATCCGGCCACGCCCGCCATCAGCAGAGAAATCAGCCACGTGGCGATCGAACGCCCGGCGGCCATCACCACGATCGCAGCAACGATCACCAACACCATGGTGACAGCGACGAACGCTCCCGGATTCGTCCAGTCGATCCGGTCCGGTCCTTCGCCGATGAAGTAGGTCTCGTACCCGTTGACCGAGTCGCCGAAGAAGGTGACCCACGGGAGGAAGGTGCCGAGGATCGCTAGCAGCGCCCCGACGATCATCGTGATCGCTCCGCCTGGAGCGCGGTACTTCGACGTGGGTGCGCTCGGCGTCACGAACTGCGGCGTGCCGTACGCGGGTTGCGGCTGCTGATAGCCGGGTTGCGGCCCCGGTGTACCGAACGACGGAGGTTGTCCCGGCGCGTACTGAGGTGGCTGCCCAGGTGCGTACTGCGGTGGCTGAGCCTGCGGTGGCTGAGCCTGCGGTGTGGGCGGCATCGGTACCGGGGCGGGGGAGGGAGGGGCGGCTTGGCGCGCGGGGAGGACAACGGTGGCGTCAGCGTCTGGTGGACCTGGTGGTGGCGGTGCGGGCGTCTCGGAGTTCTCCCACCAGTCGTTCTGTTGATCGCTCATGGATACCCACTCTCGTCGACGAGCGTCAACGGGCCGTCAGCGCCTGGCGGCGAGATCAGAGATCAGATGCGAAACGAGGTCGAATCGCCGTGTGCTCGATGTTCGGAAGCACGTACTCGGCAACGAGGTCACACTCGGCCTGGTGCGTGTACCCCGACAGGATGAAGGCCTGCACGCCAGCCTCTTGATACGCACGGAGCTTGGCAACGACCTGGTCAGGGTCGCCCACGATTGCAGCACCCGCGCCGGAACGGGCGCGACCCACCCCGGTCCAGAGATTCTCCTCTGCGAAGCCGTCGTCGGCTGCGGCGTCACGCAGTTCGTTTTGCCGAGCGACGCCTGCGGACGCAGTGTCGAGCGACTTGTTCCGAATGGCGTCGCCGGCCTGAGCGTCGAGCTTCGAAATCAGCCGGTCGGCAGCGTCACGCGCTTCCGCTTCAGACTCGCGGACGATCATGTGGGCCCGCAGCCCACAGAGGATCTCGCGGTCGTACCTGTCTCGAGCGAGAGTGTTCATCTCCTGGACGGTCTTGGCAACCGAGGCAACCGTGTCGGGCCAGGTGAGGAACACGTCGCATTCGGCAGCAGCGACATCTTTTGCCGCGGGGGAGAACCCGCCGAAGTAGAACGGCGGGCACGTGCCGTCGACGGTCTCGATGCGAGGCGGATCCAGCTCGAGGTCCACGTAGTCGCCGTGAAAGTCGATCGACTCGCGATTCAGGAGCTTGCGCAGCACGTGCATCCACTCGCGCGTCCGCTGGTAGCGAGGTGCGGAGTCGAGTGCTTCGCCAGGGATGTCAGAGCTGATGATGTTGATCGTGAGACGACCGCCTGAGAACTGGTCGATCGTTGCCAGCTGGCGTGCGAGTTGGGGGAGCCACATCTCGCCCATGCGCACGGCGAGCAGCAGGTTGATCTGGTCCGTGTGGGTGGCGATCGCCGCGGCGAACGCTGTCGAGTCGATGCCGAGCTGATAGCCCGACGGGAGCAGCACGTTGTCGAAGCCGCCGCGGTCTGCGGCCTGGACGATGTCGCGGCAGTGCTCCCACGAGGCAGGGATGTTCGACTCCGGCACGCCGAGAAACTCGTAGTCGTCGTCGCAGAGGGCGCCGAACCAGGAGATCTCCGGGATATCCGCCGAAGTGATCGAGCTCATGGAAGCGGGACGCCCTCCGACGCCTGAACGATGGCGTACACGTCGCTGCGGTCGAGCGTCACTGCGAGTGCAGCAGTCGACGAACGGATGCGCTCGGTGTTCTGTGAACCGATGATCGCAATCGGGGCCGACGGGTGCGCGAGCACGAATGCGAGCGCCACATGCGAACGGTCGACGCCCTCGCGCGCGGCGAGATCATCGAGCACCTTGGCGAGCTCGCCCGGCAGGTCCTCTCCGGTGGCGAGCCGTCCGCCAGCGAGTGGGCTCCACGCCATCGGCGTGATCATGAGCTCCATGCACTGATCGAGCGTGCCATCGCGCATCGGGTCGAGGGTGACCGCCGAGAATTCGGGTTGGTTCGAAACGATCGGGAACTCGAGGTGAGCCTGCAACGCGGCGACCTGGCTCGGCGTGTGGTTGGAGACGCCGACCTCTCGGATCTTGCCTTCGTCGCGCAGCGCGTTCAGCGTGATCGCGACATCGGCGGGGTGAGCGAACATGTCCGGTCGGTGGATCTGGTACAGGTCGATCACATCGGTCTGCAGACGCCCCAGCGATGCTTCGCACGCCGACCGCAGGTATTTCGGCGACGAGTCGTACGGGGTCGGCGGAGCGATGCCGCCCTTGGTCGCAAGGACGATCCGGTCGCGGAGCCCGGGCGAGGAAGCGAGGATGCGTCCGAGGATCTCTTCGACTTGACCGAAGCCGGTACCGCCCCAGTCGAAGCCATACACGTCGGCCGTGTCGATCAGATTCATCCCGGCTTCGAGTGCCGTTTCGAGCAATGACTGCCCGACAGCGAGATCCTCGTCAGTGAACCTCCACTGCCCGAAGGCGATCGGTCCGACGGGGTCCAGCGAACCCAGGGAACGCTTCTGTGATTGCACCAGAGAAGTCACCAAGAAAACCTACCTGTCGCGACGGGGACGGAGCATCGGCGCCGACCCTCGGCCGGCGCTACCCCTTCACGGAACCGGCGAGCATGCCGCGCACGAAGTACCGCTGCATTGCGAAGAACACGACCAACGGAACGAAGGACTGCACGAAGCCGGCCGCAGGCAAGATGTGCTCGTTTCGTCCGAAGTCGCCAGCCAGGTTCGCCAGGAGAATGGTCGTCGGCTGCTCCCGAGCGTTGGCGCCGATCATGGTGTTGGCAACGAGGAAGTCGTTCCAGGTCCACAGGAACTGGAAGATTCCGAACGCGGCGAGCACGGGCATCGACAGGGGCAACACCAAGCGCCAGAAGATGGTGAAGTGCGCAGCACCATCGATGCGCGCTGCCTCGAAGAGGTCTCGTGGGAGTGAGCTGATGTAGTTGTGCAACAAGAAGATGGCGAACGGCATGGCGAACCCTGTGTGGGTGAGCCACACCGCCGTCGTGCTGCCCGCGAGGTCGAAGTCAGGGATCAGCGTGACGGTCTTGTCGAGGATTGGGAGCGTGAGCTTGGCTCCGCCGCCGTACAACTGGAGCAGCGGGATCGCAAGCAGTGACACCGTCGCAATGAACAGTCCCTTGCGCCCCTTGAAGTCGATCCAGGCGAACCCGTACGCGGCAAACGCTGCGAACGCGATTGGGATGATCGTCGCGGGAACGGCAATCGCGAACGAGTTCGCCAGCGAGTTCCAGATGCTGTTGCGAGCTCCGAAGACGGTGCTGTAGTTCTCCCACGTCAATTCGCTGGTGCCCGTGGTCCACCAGCCGGTGGAGATCTGAGCGTCGCGGGTACGGAACGAGTTGATGAACAGCCCGAGGCTCGGGATGCTCCACACGATCACGATCAACCAGACAACGCCGGTTGGGATACCACGCAGGAATGAATAGATGCGCCCGGTGTTGCCGCTGCTGTCTTCCGGCGAGTCGGACGCGATGCCCGTGCGAGCGGTCACAAGTGAATCTGTCATCTCAGTTCTCCCTCTGCATGCGACGGATGTTGATGTACATCACCGGCAGGACCGAGACGAAGATCAACATCGCCAGTGCGGCGCCTCGGCCGGTGTTGAGGTCGTTGAACGACTTCTGGAACATGTCGTTGGCCAAGACCTGCGTGTCGAACTGGCCGTTGGTCACGACCTTCACGATGTCGAACACCTTCATCACGCCGACGATGAGGGTCGTGACCACCACTCCGATGGTGGTGCCGATCTGCGGGAGCGTGACTCGCCAGAACACCTGGTTGTCCGTGGCCCCGTCGATCTTTGCGGCTTCGATGAGTTCGGTCGGCACGGCCTTGATCGCAGCCGACAGGATCACCATGGCGAACCCGACTTGGATCCAGATGAAGATCACCATCAGCCAGACGTTGTTGTACGGGCCCTCCTGAGTGAAGATGATCGTCTTGCCTTCGACGCTGCCGTCTTCGTCGTAGGTGAAGCCGCCGATTCCGCCACCCACGATTTGGGAGTAGCGCAAGAAGATCCAGCCAACGATCACCAGAAGGACTGCGGGTATGGCGGACTGACCGTACGCCCGACGGACCAGGCTGCGGGCGAGCCACACACCGATCGCCAGCACCAAGAGTCCGAGCAGAACGGTGAAGATGAGCGTCGGAAGCCCTGAGCCGGTGCTCAGCTTTCCGAGGCCGATCCACAGTGCATTCAGCAGACCGGTCTGTTCTTTGGTGACGTTTCGAGGCTGGTACATGAAGCGCCAGATGATCGACGCTCCGACCAGCGAGAGCGCCATCGGCATGAAGATGATGGACTTTGCGAACTTCTCACCCTTGCGGCCGTCGGCCAGCACGGCGACAGCGAGTCCGAGAGCGGTCGAGAAGAACGTGACCGTGACCACCCACCACAGGTTGTTGATGATCGTGCCACGCAGTGCGGTGAACACGCCGAACGCCACGAGCAGTGCTCCGACGACGAGGGGGGCAACCGTCGGGTTGCCGAGCTCGACCGCTCGACCGGTGACGCGCTTGGCTCGCAGGCCGACGAACAGCGCAACGACGAGCAATCCGACGCCGATCCACAGCGGAATGCTGCCAAACATGTTCGCCCAGTTCGATACTTCGAAGCTTGCATTGTCGGTGAACGTGGCGCCGTAGTTCTCGAGGCCCACGAACGCTTCGGAGTCACGATCGAGCAGCGAGAGGTACGCAGTACGGATTGCTGGGATGACCAACATCACGCTGATGAAGAGCAGGGCGGGTCCGAGGAAGATCCACGCACGCGAACTCTGGTCGATCGCCGTTCGACCGATGAGGTCCGGGTTGTGCGTACGCCCGAGGCGTGCCCCGACCAGCACTGCAGGCACCACTGCTCCGATGAGGGAAGTGGCGACGTTCCCGTCGCCGACATCGGCGCCGCCCCAGTACCCGAGCAACCAGCCGACCGTCGCGCCGAGCAGCGCGCCGTCGATCGGGGGGCGCTTGAGCAAGGCGTTGATGCCGGCACCGACTGCACCCACGACCAGCGTGAACGCTGCCGTCGTCACCCAATCGACTCCGGGGTGGTACTCGCTGCGAATCAGGAGCCCGACGCCGACGCCGACTGCGGCGAGCGATCCGATGGTCAGCGTGAGCCGCTGCGTCGGCTGATCGGTCTGGGCCAGGACGAAACCGAGGCCAGCGAAGACTGCCGCACCGAGCACGGGCCCGATGAGCCAGTTGAGAAATCCGCCTTGTGAACCAATCGTGAGTCCGTTGCCGTGCAACACGACTCCGAGCAGCGCTCCCACCACAGCGAATCGGATGGTATTGAAACGTTGCCAACGGTTGCGGGCCTGATTGAACAGCAGGTTCGCGCCGATCCAGATCGCAGCACACCCACCGACTGCGAGAACGACCGTGAAGATCGTGCTGCGAATCTTGGCGAACAGGATGGCCATCACCAGCAGTCCAACTGCTCCGGCAATCCAGCCTGCTCGCGTGAGCTGCGCTCGTGTGTCTCGTTCCGGAATCGGTGGACCCGTCGGCTTCGCGGCCTCGACATCCCCGAGCGAACCGGTGTTGCTCTCGTCCAGTGTTTCCACGTGTTCCCCCGTGTTGTTCCCCAAGTGTGTGCGTTTCGACAAGCTGTCGAATCACCGTGTGTCGCGGTGCGGCC
>CALIOL010000009.1 GCA_938044705.1 uncultured Ilumatobacter sp.
CGACCGTCGTGGTCGGTGCCGGGATCGTGCTGGTCGTGGTGGTCGGTGTTGGGACCGTCGTGGTCGGCGCTGTGGGCTGTGGGTTGCGCACCGCATGCGCAAGGTCGCCGACATCGGCAGGACGATCGATGCGGCCAGGCCCGGTGAGGGCGGACGTCGTCGACACGGTCACGGCGAGCAGCAGGCTGAGAACCGTCGCAGCGCGCGCCACCGGACTCATGCTCGTTGTTCCGTTCCGCCCATCGATCCCTATTGTGGCGCGCTCGCGCCGGAGCTCCTCAGCAGCCGTTGGTCACCAGGGCGACAGCACCATCGAACCCGGGCCCTGATTCGGCGTGTTCGTGCAGCGGAACTCGCCACCCGGGGCTTGCGCCCAGAGCAACGACAAGCATCGGCCCATCGCCTGCTGGCCGTAGGCATTCGGATGCACACTCTCTTCGAGGTCTCCCTGGAGGGCCCCGGATCCGACCCACCGGGTCCATTCCGCAGTCGCCGGGTTGGGTCCGCTGCTGCTGGCGCGCTGCGCCTGGTTCGAGCAGTTCTCGTTGCCTTGGAACGCATCGCGGTAGTCGAGGAACTCGGCCCCGTTGGTCGCCGCGACGGTTCGCAGGTTGTCGGAGATCTGAGGAACGAGGCTGTCGCGCGCCCACGTCGCGTCTTCATCCCAGAACGGGCAGCCGCCGGTGGTCAACCGGCTCCAGCCGGACTCGGAGTACCGAATCTCGGAGCCGCGAGGGACCGGAGACGGGTACGAGACGACGACGAGGCGGTAGTCGGAGTCCAGGTAGCCGGCGGAACCCATGGATGAGCGAATCGCAGCGATCGAGGCCTCGACGCCGGCCATGGCGACGGGCATGCGCTGGTCGATGACTTGCTGTTGATCGTCGTTGCAGAAGTTCGGGTTGACGCTGAGTGATGTCGAGAACTGCAAGGTGCACGCGATGATGACGTCGGAGAAGCCGAGATCATTCCCACCGATGGACAAGACGATCATCTCGACGTCGTTCGACTGCGCGACGGGAAGGAGTTGTTGGGACTGTGGCGGCTCGCCGTTGAACCACTGGTCGATGATCGCCGAGGACTCGGCCCCGGAACACGCGAGGTTGATCTTGTTCTGCACGGCGATGTCGTTCGACAGGATCGGAGCGACGTCGCTGCGATGGCAATCGTTCTGCACCGTGCCGGGATAGACGGCCTCTTTGTCGTAGCGCCAGCCGAACCAGCCCGATCGCCGATACGCCCGGTCGGTGCCGCGACGTGATCGCCATGCGCTGTCACTGTTGCCGTTCCAGCGACCCGCTTCGCCCGAGATGAAGCTGTCCCCGAGCGACACGATCGCCGTGGGTCCGTTGCCTGGCGATGCCTGTGCTCTCGGTGCGGTGTCGGTCAGCATCGTCGGCAGGACGATCGCCGCCACCATTGCCGCAGCTGTCGCGGCTTTGCGTGTACCCCTCATGTTCGATCCCCCGATCGATTCGTGCCCGCTGCGCAAGGTAGCGCACGCGACGCGTCCGTTTCTCGAAAAGTCAGCGGCGATCGAGAATGTCGAGGAGGTAGCGGGTGGGGTGATCGATGACATCGCGCTGCGCGCAGTCAGCAACGTCGAGCCGGTCGGGTGTCGAGCTGGAGAGCGGAACGTCTCCACGCAGATCCGTGAGTGTGGAGCCTGCTCCCCAGAGTTCGAAGGGAGTATCGCTGTAGCCGAGATCGACCGAGGCGAGCGGGTCGGTGAGGACTCGCACGCCGACATCGCCGGTTGCGCTGCAGCGGTACTCGATCGCAGACACCGCATGAGCCAGCACATCACGTGGGATCGGCAGGGCGAGCAACTCGAAGCGCATGCCCCGCAACCCCGGATCGAGCGTTCGCGCCTGCTTGATCACCATGCGGCTCGGCTCGATTGCGCCGTCTGCTCGTGCGGGCCAGCCTGCGTCCATCTCCCGGAACTCGAAGTCGAGCGTCAGCGTTGAGCTGCGACGATCTGCGGGCACCTCGTCGTTTGCCCGAAGCAGCCATGAGTCCGCCACGTTTCGGAGCTGGCTGAACAGCGCAAGGACATCATCGTCGGAGAGCACGTCGCCGTCCGTGGCGAGGCTCGAAGCCGTGACTCGCTCGATCTGCGGTGTCGCTCCCGGGTCCTCCACGACAACGCGAAGGACCTCGGGGAACAGCCCGTCCTCGTTGTCCGCATTGGTGACGCTGACGGCGCCGGCCTGCACGTTGACGGTCATCTCGTAGAGGCGATCTGGGTTCGGATTGATCGTGACTGTCGCGACGCCGTTGTTGATTTCGAGGTCGTCGTCGAAGCGGGGGTGAACGAGCACGGCCATGGCCCCGCTGCGATGGTCGACGTTCTCGCGTTGTCGTTCCTCGAATGCGGTGGCGCTCCAGTAGGAACTCCAGGTTCGGAGAATTGCCCGTTCGACGGTGCGGTCGTGGTCGTCGCTGTCGTCGAGCACCGTCGGGTTCAAGAAACCGGTGTTCGAGTCGTAGAGCCCCGCGCCGTTGAAGCCTTCGATGTCTTCGACGGTGCTCGAGGATCGAAAGCGGAGGCCCTGGGAAGGATCGAGGCTCGCGAAGTTCGAGGAGAGTGCGGACGTGATCGATGCGAGCGTCGCCGGCTCGATACTGCTGGACCTGATCAACTCCACGAAGCCATCGGCGCGGATCGCGTCTCCCAGCGGCGTGCCAGCTGGATGGTCGGCGGTGAAGACGTCGGCCAGAGCGGTATCGAGCGGCGTCTGGTAGCGCTCATCGAAATCGTCGCGTCCTTCGAGGACCAGGTACCGCAGACGAGGTGAGTCGAGATCGGCGCTGTTGAGGAGCGCATCGACAACCGGTTCGAACCGGGTCATGTGTTCGATGTACGGGCGAACCGTGATCACCACCGGGTCGGTCGGCATCGTGGTCGTTCCGGGCACGGCGAGTTCGATGAACCCGGCAGCTTTGCCGCCGATCTGCGTGCGCAGGATGTCGACGTCGTCGGCGGTGGGTGCCGCCGCGACGAGCCCATCGAGCGTTGCGGTGAGTGGGACCTCCGCGAGGTCGACCGCTTCCACGGCGATCTCCTCGCGTCGCTGCGTGGCGCGCCAGCCGTCGTACTCCTCGTCGGTCAGCGGGATGATCTCGAGTTCGCCGTTCGGCGTCGTCTGCACGAGGACCTTGGCGCGAACTCTCCCGAGTTGTGCGATCGTCGCGTCGTCGGCGAGCCCTGCGAGGTACGCGTTCGGGATGCCGCGGTTGAGTGCGAGGACGTTCACGTGGGCGAGTGGCGTCTGCGGCGTACCGGTGATCAGACCATTGCCCGGTGGGAGGTCGTCGGGGGCTCGATCGATCGCCACGATGTCGTCGGGCCCCGCATCGCCGAGTGTCCAACGGCCACCGTCGGTGACGACGAGCAGACGACCCGCCGCGATGGCTGAGGAGTACACCTCGACGTCGCCTGGCTCGGCGAGGTCGTCGTAGCGGATCACCTGGTCGCTATACGCGCCGGCGCCGCCCTCGATGATCGCAGCGACCTCCTCTTGCGCGGGCGACCGCGGGACCCAGAAGAGCTGCGCAGCGATGTCGTCGGGTACCGCAGCGGCGATCACCTCGAAGTACGCCGCGATCTGGTCAGCGTCGGCTTCGTCTGAGAATTCGAGTTCGATCAACCACCGGTCGAGCCCACCGTCGCGATCGGGGGATCGGATGAGCGAGCCCAGGCCGATCGGGCGTTGCGGCGACGCGTCGATGCCCTCGCTGTAGAACCTCGGCGAATACAGCCGGTTCAACGAGGTGAAGCGGAGATCGAGTGGCAGCGCGTCGCGGCGTGTCTCGGCCCAGTCGTACACCTCGGCGATCGTGTCGAACGGGCCGGCATCCAACTCGGGAGGTTCGGTGTCGAAACCTCTGACCGAGGTCCCGTTGAGGAGCTGGAACCAGTACCACTCGTCGTGCAGCGAATAGAAGGAACTGTCGAGCCATTCGATCTCCGGATCCGTCGAGAACTCGGTGATCGAGAACTTCACGACCGACTGATCCCCGACGCCGTCTCGCGCCAGTTGCTCGAAGTCGGCAATGGACCGCAGCGTGCGGGCGGTGTGCGTGTCGGGGTCGACCAACTCGTCGGGTGCCGCCGACGCGGTGGTCGACGGTGCCGGGGGAGACGTCGACGCGACCGACGTGGTGGGGTCCTGCGCGGTGGGGGGAGCAGATGAGGTGCAGGCAGCCGCCACGACGGCAGCGGCGAGCACGAGCGCAAGGACCTTCACGGAGGTTTTGACGTTCGAGGTGGTCACGTGGGTTCCCTCGAGCGTCGGCCGTCGTGGCCGAGTGTCGAGCTACTCGACGGTAATCGCAGCGGTCGGGCACATGTCCGCGGCTTCGTTGACCTTGGCGGCCAGCTCTGCGCCGGGCTCTTCCTGCAGGATGTACAGGTAGCCGTCGCTGCGTACTTCGAAGACCTCCGGGCAGACCTGCATACACGCGCCGGTGGAAGCGCAGAGATCGAAATCGACGGAAACCTTCATGTGCGTGCCCCTGAGAAAAGTCGGTGTTCAGTTCTTGGCTGCACGGTAGCCGTCCGCGATGGCCGCGTCCGCGTCGGAGTAGCAGCGTTGAGGTTTCGTGCGGTCGTAGGACCTGCCGTCCGGGACGTGGAAGATCCCCGAATGGTTTGCCTTGATCGGGAACCCGTCTGGACAGGACCCGTCGGCGAGCGGCTCGACCCAACCCGCCTGGGTGGGTGCCGGCTCGGGCTCGGGCGCTGGCGTGGGTGTTGGCTTGGGAGGCATCGTGGTGAGCGGTGGCCACTCCGCCGGTGCGGGGGTGGCCGCATCGACCGCGTCACGGCGCAACGACCACACGGCGCCACCTGCAGCAGCGATCAAAACCAGCCAAAGCGTGCGGCGAAGCGTGGTGGTGAGCAACGTCATCTGGACGAGAGTATCCGCTCCGGACTCCGTGAGAGACCAGCCGATGCGGCCGCCTCGTGCTCAGATGATCTCGCCTCGGAGAATCAATCGGAGGTTTCCGGGCAGCGAGGTCTGGATTGCGATCGCGATCTGGGTGGGGTCGGTGCCGTACACCGCGGTCCAGCCGTTGTCCGGCGTCACGGTTGACGACGTCGTGATCCGGTACGACACGACGCTCCCGTCGGTCATCGAGATGCGCACGGTCGCTCCCATCGCGATATCGACGACGCGAGCGAATGGTCCGCCGGCCGACGTGCGGTGTCCGGCGAGCCAGAAGGTCCCGACCACGCCAGGTGGCGTGGGGTCTGGCCAGCCGCCCGGCCCGTCATCGAACCAGGTTGCCCGGCCTTGGTCGATCGTTGCCTGGCCGCCGCGGGAGATCGGCAGGTCGATGCCGACCGAAGGAACCCTGACTCGCTCCGGCGTGCCCACCGGGATGGGAGCGGCGGGAAGCGGCTCCGGAGGCGGTACCGGTGCGGCGGTCTGGAAACTCCCGAGCCGCTGTGCATGCCGCAGGTCGGCTGCGGTTGTATTGGCACCGAACTCCAACTCCAGCGGCGCCGTCGTCGCACTGGTGTCCGTTCCGCTTGCAGGCAACGGAGACAGTGCGATGGCGAGCCCGCAGACCGCCAGTACTCTCCGTCCTCGACGCCGGCGACGGTGTGGCAGATGTCCTGCAACGACCCGGGATTTTCGACGAACGTCGAAATAGTGTCGGAAATCTGTGCAACAAGACTTCACCAAATCCACTCTGCATGGCCCATTCGCTACTGTGTGTGCCAAAGATGGCACGAATGTGCCGAAGTATGGGAACGGGCGGCAACGATCGACAAGGGACGCCAGGCTGGAGGTGGGAGGTCCGATGGTGGACAGAGTGATCGATGTGACATTGCCCGCGGTCGTCCGCATTGGCTTGGCCTGTGAGGGGATCGTCGAAGCGCATGAGCTGGGCGTGACGCCTGGAACACTCGACCGGCTGTGGTCGCTCGATGCAATGCGTCAGATCGCGCCGGCGTTCGCTCGTGACGTCCCGGGGCCGTACCAACTTGGCGTTGCGCAGTGGTTCCTCGAGGCAGCGAACGGCATGGTCGAACTCCCCGCCCCGGTCGGGATCGTGGAGCAGTGGTCGATGGTCGAGCATGCCCTCCGGTCGTCAGCCACGGCAGTGTTGGACGAGGTTTCGGATGCGAGTGGAGTCATCCCGTCCGATCGGCGTCCCCGTCCCCCTGCGATCGTTGACTACCGCGCTGTCGGTGCGCTCGTCACCAGGGAGTCTGCCCAAGAGCTCTTGAACGCGGCTCGCTCAGTCGCCGCATGCATGGAGTCGAAGTCGAGCAATCCCATCGGTGCCTTCGAGACGGCGTTGCTCGCACGGCTCGCTGCCGGCGACGCGGTCGCCGATGCGGCCGCAGCAGCCGGCTACTCGCGTCGGACCGCGTATCGAGTGCTGAACCGACTCGAGCGGCAGTTCGATGTCCAGTCGCGCGCCGAGCTCATCGTGCTCGCGGCGCGTCGCGGTTGGATCGGTCAGGAGTTCGACTGAGTCGTCGCGTCAGGTCGGAGTGGCCTG
>CALIOL010000010.1 GCA_938044705.1 uncultured Ilumatobacter sp.
CGGTCCTCACCCGGTCGTGTTGTTCCTCATGGATGCGCCGGGAATGCGCGAGGAGATCCGCGATATGGCGCGGCGTCTGGCGACCGCTGGGTACTACGTCATGGCACCTCACCTCTACTACCGCTGGGTCGACAGCTACAACGTCTTCGAGACCGAAGACCGAGACCGAATGTTCGAGCTCATGGGAGGCCTGTCCAACGACATGGTCGCCGATGACGCTCGTGCACTCATCGCCCATGCAGACCGAGACGAAGCCGCCGAAGCAGCCCGTGTCGGAGCCGTCGGGTACTGCATGAGCGGCCCGTTCGCGGTCTACCTGCTGGGAGCGATCCCAGATCGCATGCGGGCGGCGGCATCCGTGCATGGCGTGCTGCTCGTCACCGACGCAGCGGACTCGCCGCATCTTCAGCTCGCCCGGTCTGGTGGCGAGGTGTACGTCGCAGCGGCCGAGACCGATGGGTATGCGCCACCCGAGATGATCGATGCGTTCGAAGCGGCTCGCATCGAGTCCGGCTGTGCCGGCCGCACGGAGTGGTTCCCCGGTACCGAGCACGGATTCGCGTTCCGGGAACGCCCGCTGTACGACAAGGACGCATCCGAACGGCATTGGGAACGGCTGCACGACCTGTTCTCGCGCCAGCTTTCGTCGCCCTGACGTCACAGGTCGTCCGACGTCCTTCACGGTTCCGTCGTGGAGCGCCCAGTATCGTGGGGTGACCGTGATCCCCGACGACGAACAGCGTGAGCGCCAATGAGTTCCGGTCCGCGACCGTGGTGGAGAGCCGTGGTGACCTATCCGCCGACGTGGGCCGCAGGCGGTCTGCTCGTGCTGCTGGGCGTCGTGTTCGTCGCAGCGTTCGACCCACCGACCCCGATGATCATCGCTGGCGCCGTCGCCGGCGGTCTTGCGGTGGTGTGCTGGCCGCTCGTGATGTCGATGACCGGTGTCTTGGCGGTGCGCCAGTTCGCCGTTCGCGATGAGGACGCACTCGAGTCGGAGGAGATGGCTTCGCTGGCGCAGGAACTGTCGGCGCTCGACGACACACAGCCGTTCGAGCAGATGGTCGCGCTGGGCCAGAAGCGTGCAGCGTTGCTCAAGGTGCTCGATCGACGTCTCGATCGCAATGAGTTGACCTATTCGCGCTATCTGTCGACCTCGCAGGAGGTGTACCGGAGTGCACTCGACAACCTGCACGAGGTCGCCGTCGCGACCGACAGCTTGCGCAGCATCGACGCCGGGTACATCGACCGTCGCCTCGCTGAACTCGATCGCGCCGGCAGCGACTCGGACTCGAAACAGCGCGAGCGAGAGACACTGACCAAACGCGCCGAGTTGCGAGATGACCAGGTTGCACGAATCGAGCGGTTGCTCTCTCAGAACGAAGCGGCACTGACCACGCTCGACCGCACGACGAGTGCCTTGGCAGACGTGCCCGTCGGTCAACGCCTCGAGGACGCCGACGACGCGTTGGCGGCGCTCGAAGATCTGGCGGACCGGGCTCGAATGTACGCACTCGGAGACGGCGAATGAGCTCCACGTCGACCTGTGCGACCGAGTCGGTGAACCGTTGGCTGTCGCTCGAGGTTGGTGACCCTGAGCGCAGCGAAGCGATCGGCGCGGTCGAGTCGCTCGGCCGCGACATCCAACAGCGCGCCTCCGCCGCCGTGTCTCGGCTCAGCATCCCGCTGGCCGAGGTCAGCGAGCACTGCGAGGACGGTGGTGCGATCGGCGTGGCGCTCGCCGACCTGGGTGCGCAACTGAGATCGCTCGATCCTGCCGAACTCGACACCGAACGAGGACTCCTTGCCCGCTTCATCGGGAAGGTTCCCGGGGTGGGGTCGCCGTTGGGCCGGTACCTGATGCGCTTCGACAGCTCGCGCCCCCGGATGACGTCGACGCTCGAGTCGTTGAACGCAGGCCGTGACGTGCTGGCACGTGACAACGTGACCCTGCGGGCTGATCAGGCCGACCTGCACGAGCTGACGGACTCCGTGGCGGAGGCCGCGGCCGAGGCACAGACCTTCGACGATGCGCTCGTGTTCGCGATCGATGTCGAGTTGCCCTTCGGTGATCTGCGGCGTCCATTCTTCGAAGACGAACTCCTCGTGATCGCCCGCCAGCGCATCAGCGACCTCGAGTCGTCGGTCGTTGCCATCGAACGCGCACGTCGCGTGATCGACTCGGTGATGAGCGACAACCGCAGGCTGATCCGCGGCATCGACCGTGCACGCGAAGCGACGCTCGGCGTGATGGCCGCCGCGTCGACCGCAGGGGCGTCAGACGCCGCAGCGCGCGTTGCGTTGCGATCCGCGCACACCGAGGCAACTGATGCAGCGCGTGAGGCCGAGCAACTGCTCCACGAGGCATTGCCTGACGTGGAACGTACGGTCCGAGATGTCACGTTCGAGATCTGAGAGGGATTCGATGAAACACAACGTCAAACACACGCTGGGAGCCGCAGTCGTCGCGGTACTCGTCGCTGCGTCGTGCGGCGCTGGAGATGATGGCGCACCACTCGAGCGTGACGAGGC
>CALIOL010000011.1 GCA_938044705.1 uncultured Ilumatobacter sp.
ACCACCGGTTCCCCATGACCGACACGCTCGACGCTGACCCCAACGCCGACCTCGAGCCCGAGCGGCTCGGACGGCGCGAGCGCCGGGCCCTCGCTCCCCTCGCCTACCGGCGCCGCAACGCCGAACTCACGCTGATGATCATGGCGGCGGTCATCACTGTCGCTGCCTACACGATTGCCTCCCTCGGCTCGAACGCCGAGATCCCGCCTCAACTCTTCGGATTCGTCGCACTCGTCCTCGGGTTGTTGCTCGGCGCTCACTTCGTCGTACGCAAGTTCGCCACCGGGGCCGACTCGACCCTGCTGCCACTCGCCGCACTGCTCCACGGCATCGGTTTCGTGATGATCACCCGACTCGACGACGAGCTCGCTGGCTTGCAGTCGCTGTGGAGCCTGCTCGGCATCACCGTGTTCGTCACCGTGCTGTTCTTCGTTCCACGCGCCACCGACCTCGCCCGCTACCGCTGGATCCTCTTCTTCGGCGGAACCGGCGCACTGCTCCTACCGCTGGTCCCCGGACTCGGCCAGCAGATCAACGGTGCACGGATCTGGGTGAGTCTCGGACCGATCAACTTCCAGCCCGGCGAGTTCGCGAAGATCGCGCTCGCCATCTTCTTTGCCGCGTACTTCGCGGAGAACCGTGAGCTGATCGCGGCGAAGACGTGGAAGGTCGGCCCAGTCCGACTCCCCGAGCCGCGCTTCATCCTCCCGGTCATGGTCGCCTGGGGATTCGCCGTGGTCGTCATGGTCGCGGAACGCGATCTGGGGTCGTCGCTGCTGTTCTTCACGCTGTTCGTGGTGATGATCTGGGTGGCGACCGAGCGAGTGGGGTGGCTCGTCCTCGGCGCCGTGCTGTTCGGGGGTGCCGCCTACTTCTCGTGGACCAGGTTCACGCACGTGCAGACTCGCGTCGACATCTGGCTCGACCCGTGGTCCGATTCACTCGGTCGCGGCTACCAGATCGTGCAGTCCCTGTTCGGCCTCGCCGACGGCGGTATCACCGGTACCGGCCTCGGCCGCGGTGACCCCAACCAGATTCCCGAAGCCCAGAACGACTTCATCTTCGCAGCGATCGGCGAGGAGCTCGGCCTGATCGGTGCCACGGCGATCCTGATGTCGTACCTCCTGATCATCGGCTCGGGCCTGCGCACCGCGCTGCGCACGGAGCGCGAGTTCGAGAAGCTGCTGGCGGTCGGACTCACCACCATCCTCGGCGTCCAGGCGTTCATCATCATGGGTGGCGTCATCAAGCTCATCCCACTGACCGGCATCACGTTGCCGTTCGTGAGCTACGGCGGTTCGTCCCTGGTGTCGAACTACATCCTGCTGGCCCTTCTGGTCCGGGTGTCCGACTCGGCGTCGCGTCGTATCGGCGAAACCCCTGACGAGCCCACCCCCGCGGAGCGCTTTACGGCGTGGCGACTACGTCGACAGGTTCGCAAGGACCGCAAGCACGCCGCCGACCGCGAACAGGTCGGAGCGTCGTGAACCGCCAGATCCGCCAACTCGCGATCGGCCTCATGACGTGCTACGTCGTGCTGTTCGCGACCCTCAACTACTGGCAGGTCGCTCAAGAAGAGGAGTTGTCCGCCAACATCGAAAACACCCGGGCGGTGCGACGTGAGTTCAACAAACCTCGCGGGGACATCATCACCGCCGATGGCGTCATCGCAGCCCGGTCGGTCGACAACCCCGACCCCGATGCCGACTTCGAACGCATCCGCGAGTACCCGACCGGCGACCTGCTGTCTGGGACGACCGGCTACTTCACGCTCAACTTCGGGGCGACGCAGGTCGAACGCGACTACGGCGACGTGTTGACCGGTTCCACAAGCGAGCAGCAGCTCCGATCGCTTGCGGACATCTTGCAGAACGAGACCGACAACTCCGGCACGGTGCAACTTGCGCTGCGTCACGACCTGCAGGAAGTCGCGAAGTTCGCACTCGGAGGCAACACCGGATCCGTTGTCGTGATGGAGATCGAGACCGGAGCGGTGCGAGCGATGTACAGCAACCCCGGCTACGACCCCAATACGTTCGTCACCCAGCCGTTCGAAGAGGCCCAGGACACGATCGTCGCCTTGCAGGACGCACCGGGCGATCCACTGCTCGCCGCGGCATACCAGCAACGCTTCATGCCGGGTTCCACCTTCAAGGTCATCACGACCGGAATCGGGCTCGAAGCCGGGGTCCTGTTCCCCGAGCGCGAGTTCGTGCGCGAAAGCGAATGGGTCCCGCCACAGACCACCGATCCGATCCAGAACTACCGCGGCTCCACGTGCGGCGGCGACCTCGCCGAGGTCTTCCGTCGCAGCTGCAACATTCCGTTCGCCCAGACCGCCATCGAACTCGGGCCCGACGCCATGGTTGCCGGCACGGAGGACTGGGGAATCGGCGAGGAGCTCCCGATCGACCTCCCGCGCCCAGCTGCGAGCACGTTCGGCGACACCAGCAATCTCGACCAGCAGCTTCCGTTGCTCGGTATCCGGGGCTTCGGTCAGAACGAAGACCAGATGGTCCCGTTGCACATGGCGATGGTCGCGGCGACTGTCGCAAACGGTGGCGACATGATGTCCCCGTACCTGGTCGAAGCAACGTACGACCATGAGGGACGGGTCCTGGACCAAACCGAGCCCGAAGTGTGGAAGACCCCGATCTCACCGCAGAACGCCGCGTTGCTGACCGAGTTCATGACCGGCGTGACCGAAGGCGACCGGGGCACCGCCGGCAGCGTGAACCTCAACGGCGGTGTGCGATTCGCTGCGAAGACCGGCACGGCCGAACTGGGCGTCATCGGCGATCCGGACCTCGTCCATGCGTGGATGATCGGCTTCGCACCCCTCGAGGCCCCGCAGTACGCAATCGCCGTCGTCCTGACCGACCTCACCTCCACGATCGCGGACGCCGCGACCGGCGGACGGGTAGCGGGCCCCGTCGTGAAAGGGATGTTCGACTACCTCTTGACCGGAGAGGGCGCCAACGTCGTGCTCGGAGGGCCCCGATGAATCGAGCGACGTGCCGTCACGAACGCGTCTCAGCGACGTCACTTGGAAGAGGTTGCTGGCGAGTCGAGGGTGAAGAGGCCCCGACAACCACGCCAGATAACCTCTCTCAGCGGCCCAAACAGGGCGGCGGGAGCGCAACACAGTGACGAACAACGGCGACGCAACGGTCATCAACGACCGCTACGAAGTGCACAAGCGCATCGGGCGTGGCGGCATGGCGGATGTCTTCTCGGCGCGCGACCTGCTCCTCGACCGCCAGGTCGCCATCAAGGTCCTGTTCCCCGAGTTCGCGACCGACGACAACTTCGTCGAGCGCTTCCGCCGCGAAGCGCAGTCGGCGGCAAACCTGAGCCACCCCAACATCGTCAACGTCTACGACTGGGGCAAGTACGAAGGCACGTACTTCATCGCGATGGAGGAAGTGCAGGGTCGCACGCTTGCCGACGTTCTGAAGACCAACGGCCAGCTGACCTCGAAGCAGGCCGCGGAGATCGCCAGCGAAGTTGCGGCAGCACTGGGCTTCGCTCACGAAAAGGGCACGGCACACCGCGACATCAAGCCGGCCAACATCCTGATCGGCAAGAACGGACAGGTGAAGGTCGCGGACTTCGGCATCGCCCGCGCCATGAACGCCCCGACCGAGTCGAACCTGACCCAGGTCGGTTCCGTGATGGGCACCGCCACGTACTTCTCGCCCGAACAGGCGCAGGGCGCCCAGCCCGACCCGCGCAGCGACCTCTATTCGCTCGGCATCGTCATGTACGAAATGGTCGCCGGGCGCGCCCCGTTCACCGGAGACAACCCGGTGAGCATCGCCTACAAGCAGGTGCACGACTCCCCGCAACCACTCGTGCAGATCGTGGCCGACGTGCCGAAGGCCTACGAGGCAATGGTTGCCAAGTTGCTCGCCAAGGATCCGAAGGTCCGATACCCGAGCGCCGGCGCGTTGCGTGACGACCTGCGTCGCTTCCGCAACGACGAACCGGTCCAGGCGTTGGTGGCTGCGGCGAACAAGAAGCGTCCGGCCGCTGCGGTCGATGCCGCAGCCGAGGGGGCCGCCTTCGCTGCGACTATCGCCCAAGGAGCGGTACCGGCGAGTGGCGTCTCCCCGGTCAACCCGCAGTCCACCGCCGTTCCCTCGACGGGCATGTACGAAGCGGGCTACCCCACGGGAGCGTCAGCCGAAGCCGCGTACTACGACACCGGCGGCTCCCGCACCGGCTGGTACGCACTCGCAGCGTTCATCGCCCTCGTCGCACTCGTGGCCGGCGGCGTGCTGCTGTTTCAGGCGCTCAACGCCGAGGACGCCGAAGCACCACCCGAGCAGATCGTGCTCGCGAACTATGTCGGACGATCGCTGGAGCAGACCACCACCGAACTAACCGAGCTGGGTTTGAACTTCCGATCCGAAGCCGAGGAGAACGCGACGGTCGCTCCGAACTTCATCCACCGCACGGAGCCAGCGGCCGGCACGATCGTCCTCGAAGACGAGCTGATCGTCGTCTTCTTCAATCCGACCCAGGAACTCCAGGTGGTCCCGCAGGTGATCGGAATCCAGCTCGACGTCGCGAGGACGCTGCTCGAGTCTCAGGGGTTCGAAGTCGGCACGGTCACCACCACCAACGAACCCGACCGTGCGCCGGGCCAGGTCCTGAGCAGCGACCCCGCACCGGACACGCCGGTGGCCCAGGGAACGGTCATCGACCTCGTGGTAGCTGCCGAGAACGAGAGCTTCGAGGTGCCCGCGGTCATCGGTTTCACTCGCGACCAAGCAATCGAACAACTCGAAGCCGAGCCATTCGAGTTCGTCGTCACGGTGGAGGAAGTCACCAGCGACGACATCGCCGCTGGCGAAGTGATCTCGATCACCCCGAACCAGGGCCAGCTTGTCGAACGGGGCGGAGCGGTGACGATCCGCGTGTCGTCGGGGCCTGCACCCGTTGCGGTCCCCGTCGTCGAAGGCTTGACCGAAGGCGAGGCAGTCAACACCTTGCGTCGCCTCGGCTTCGTCGTCATCGTCGAGCGTGTCGAAGTGACCCCGGGCAGTCCAGACGACGGCCGCGTCACCGCTCAATCGCCGGCAGCGGCAACACAGTTGGAGCAGGGCGCCACGGTCAACATCACCGTCGGACAGGCGACCGTTGCGATCACGACGTTGCCTCCGCCTCCGCCGACCGTCGCCACGACCGTCCCGCCAGTCACCGAGCCACCCGTCGTCACCGAGCCGCCGGTCGTCACCGAGCCGCCGGTCGTGACCAATCCTCCGGCAACGGATCCACCGGCAACGGATCCTCCGGCGACCGACCCACCGGCGACCGACGCTCCAGCAACCGACCCACCCTGATCGGGTGACCGGGCAGCCCGTTCAGTGCTCGACGCGGCGCAGCCAATTGCGCAGCAGATCGTGACCTGATGCAGTGAGGATGCTCTCCGGGTGGAACTGAACACCTTCGACGTCGAGTGTGCGATGCCGAACACCCATGACGACACCGTCGGCGCTGCGAGCGGTCACCTCGAGTTCGCTCGGTATGGAGTCAGGGCGCAGCGTGAGCGAGTGATATCGAGTTGCGGTGAGGGGCGTCGGCAGCCCTTCGAACACCCCCGAGTTCTCGTGCTCGATCGCTGACGTCTTGCCGTGCATCAACTCCGGCGCGCCGACGACCTCGGCACCGTAGACATGGCCGATGGCCTGGTGGCCGAGGCAGACGCCGAGCACCGGCGTGTCGATCGCCGCGAACGCGCCGATCGCCTCGCAGATGATCCCGCTCGACTCCGGTCGCCCCGGCCCTGGCGACAGCAGGACCCCGTCGGGCTCCATCGCAACCGCTTCATCCACCGTGACGTCATCGTTGCGAACCACGGTCGGGTCGGCTCCGAGCTCGCCGAGATACTGAACGAGGTTGTAGACGAAGCTGTCGTAGCTGTCGATGACGAGCACGCGCATGCTCACAGTGTGCCGGACCCGGCGCGACTCCGTGGCCTGCGTTTGCGAGGAGGAGTGCCTCACATGAGTACACTCGACAGACGATGGCACCTCCGAAGAGAAAGACCGGCGGCGGACGCGTCACTCCGAAGGGCACCCGACCGGGTGATCGTGCGGGAGGCGCAGGCTCGGCTGCGTCGTCCGACGACTCAACGGTGACGTCGTCCAAAGGGTCCTCGTCGCGGGGCCCCGTCGCTGCATCCTCGCGTTACACCCCGAAGGAACAGCGGCGTCAGTTGATCCCGCCGAACCTGGTCCCGGTGCTGATGGTGGCACTGCTGATCATCGGCGGACTCGTCATCATGGCCGGCTACCTCGCGTTCGATGCATCGCGCTGGGCAACGGGCATTGGACTCATTTGCATCCTTGGTGGCTTGTGGTTCGCCACCAAGTGGGAATAGCACCACCCTGACGTGCCCGTCGCGGCACGATCCGTGACCGAATGACATCGATGTCATTCATCCCCAATGTTGTCCCCAACCTGTGGATAAGTCACTCGTAGAGTGGCGCGACTTCGGCCATCTCTTCGAGGCAATGCTTCGGAGGCGGCGGATCCTCATCCGGCGCCATCGTCATTCTGAGCTCTACGCCACACACGTCGCAGCGATAATTGCGCTTGATCTTGCGCAACTCGCCGGGTGGCAGAGGTTCGGGTGGCAGGCGTGTGAAGCTTCGCAGCATTCCAATGCCGGTTTTCCACAGGACCCAGCCGAACAGGACGCCGAACCCGACCCAGATGATCGTGTCGAACGCCGGCATGGCATCACGCTATCGGTACGACACGCTCGGCCCGGATCAGGCGTCGATGCGCTCGAGAATGAGTGCGTTGGCCATGCCGCCGCCCTCGCACATGACCTGCAATCCGTAGCGCCCTTCGATGCGTTCGAGCTCGTTGAGGAGTGACGCGATGAGCCGGGTCCCCGACGCTCCCAACGGATGACCGAGCGCGATCGCGCCACCGTTCACGTTGACCCGATCGATCAGCGTCGGGTCAGCAGAACCGACCTCACGCAACCACGCGATCACCGCCGAGGCGAACGCCTCGTTCACTTCGAATCGATCGATGTCGTCGAGCGTCAGCCCCGCACGCTCCAACACTCGGCGAGTCGCCGGAATGTTCGCCGTCAACATGAGCTGCGGGTCATCGCCCAGGACCGCGAAATCGACGAACCGCGCACGTGGAACCACTCCGAGCTCGGCGGCACGTTCCGCCGACATGATCAATGCAGATGCTGCGCCATCGGTGATCTGCGATGCGTTACCCGCAGTGACCCTCCCGCCTTCTGCCTCGGTTCGAAACGATGGTGCGAGACGTGCGAGCGCCTCGGCGGAGGTCTCCCTGATGCCGCCGTCACGCTTGACCGCCTCGCCATCGTCGCCGGACACCGCGATGATCTCGTGTTCGAAGCGGCCCTCGGCCGTGGCGACCGCCGCCCGTTGCTGACTCCGCAAGCCGTAGGCATCCATCTCTTCGCGGGAGATATCCCAGCGGTCGGCGATCATCTCGGCGGACTCGCCCTGCGGTACCAAGCCCCCGCGATCCGCGTAGCGCGAGCTGACGCTCGGACCGAACGGGAAGCCGTACCTGCCGTCCGCAGTCGACGCTCCCATGGGAATTCGCGTCATCACCTCCACGCCGGACGCAACGACGACGTCGTACGCGCCCGCCATCACACCCTGTGCAGCGAAGTGCACCGCCTGCTGACTCGACCCGCACTGCCGGTCCACGGTGGTGCCGGGAATGTGCTCCGGCCACTCGGCAGCCAGGACCGCATTGCGGGCGATGTTCGTGCCCTGCTCGCCGACCTGCATGACGCAGCCCATGATCACATCGTCGACGACGCCCGGGTCGATGCCCGTCCGATCGATGAGCGCGCTCAACGTCTCGGCGGCGAGGTCGACCGGATGCCAATGCGACAACGACCCGTCCCGGCGACCGAACGGGGTTCGGACGACGTCGACGATCACCGCGTCGCGCATCGTTCGGTCACCCATCGCGACAGTCTTGACGCGCGTCACACCATTGCCCAAACCGGAAGCGCACACTGGCGCGCCGAACGTCGGATTCGTGGTGAAATGGCGATGATGCTGAACGCCGCGAACCCGTACCCCGGCCTGGCTGCCGACGACATCGCGTGGATCACCGAGGCCGACATGATCGAGGTGGATCGCGTGATGATCGAGGATCTCCACATCGAGTTGTTGCAGATGATGGAGAACGCCGGACGCAACCTCGCTCGCCTCGTCCTGGATCTCGCATCGCCCGACCGGGTCGCCGTCGCAGCCGGCTCAGGGGGAAACGGGGGCGGCGGACTCGTCGCAGCGCGGCACCTGGCGAACGCGGGCGTCGACGTGGTGGTGACGACCACTCGCCCTGCCACAGAACTGTCCGCTGCTGCGGCGCACCAGTTCGACATCCTCGGGCGGATGGGCGTGCAGTCCTCCGATGCACTGGTCGACGCCGATGTGACCATCGATGCCCTCATCGGCTACTCGCTGACCGGAGCTCCACGCGGGCGGAGCGCATCGCTGATCGAGCAGGTCAACGACGCACCGACGGTGATCTCGCTCGACACGCCCAGTGGCTTGGACGTCACGACGGGTGCAGCACCGGGACGTGTCGTCGCCGCCGATGCGACCATGACGCTTGCGCTGCCGAAGATCGGCCTGCGCGACACGGACGCGGTGGGCGAGCTGTTCATCGCGGACATCTCGGTCCCGCGTCGTGCAGTCGAGCGATACGGCCCGACCCCTGACTATTCGCAGTCAACGATCCTGCGCGTCGAGCTCGATCGACTCGACGATCCGAAGTAGCGCAGCGATGTCGTCATCGTCGAGGTGCGTGGCGAACCGCGACTGCACGGCGCGTCGATAGCTCACGTTCATCTCACGCCAGAGCCGCCGACCGGACTTCGTCAGTTCGATGTCGACCGCACGCTTGTCGGCGTCATCGACGTGACGGTGCCGCGCGATCCACCCCTCTTCTTCGAGCCGGTCGAGGCGACGACTCACGCTGGACGCAGGAATGCGCAGATCGCTCGCAACATCGAGCGGGCGAGCGACTCCACCGAGGCGCTGCAACGACGTGAGCACGTCGAACCAGCCGATCGTGATGTCCCATTCCGCGCGGAGCTCTTCGTCGATTCCCCGTTCCAGCTCGGCCACGAGTGCTTGCATGCTGCGCCACGCACCGACGCGGACGTTGTCAAGGCGTGGCACGTCAACTCAGCCCGATCAGCTGGTGGCGCGGATCGCGGCGGAGAACGCGGCAACCGCTTCGTCGACTTCGCTGGAGGTGATGATCAGCGGCGGGCTCCATCGAATCGTCTTGCCCCTCGTGCCGGCCGTCATCAAGATGACCTTGCTCTCGCGTAGGCAGTGATCCACGATTGCTTGCGCACGTTCTGCGGTATCGAACTCCGTTGCGACCATCAGCCCGCGTCCGCGCACGTGGACCATTGCCTGGTCGAGCTGCTGCAACTCTCGCAACGCATCGGTGAGTTGATCACCGCGCGCCTTCACGTTGTCGAGGAACCCCGGCTCCTGGAGAACCTCGATGGTCGCCAAGGCCGCCGCGCAAGCGATCGGATTGCCGTTCGAGGAGCCGCTGTGGCTCCCGGTGACCCAACTGTCGTCGAGTTCACGGCGGGTACCGAGCGCCGCGAAGGGGAACCCCGAGGCGATGCCCTTGGCCATACACACGATGTCGGGCGTCACGTCGAGGGCCTCGGTCGCGAACATCTTGCCGGTCCGACCGAAACCGCTCTGGGTCTCGTCGGCGACGAGCAGGATGCCGTTTCGTTCGCATCGTTCGGCCACCCCGGTGATGAACCCCTTCGGCGTCGGGATGTAGCCACGTTCACCGATGACCGGTTCGATCACGATCGCGGCGACCTTCGACGCCGCCACTTGCGTGGACATCAGCCGGTCCAGACCACGAAGCGCTCGACTCACTTCGGCTTCCTGATCGGACGCATGCGGGTCTGGGAACGGCGCGATGAAGACGCTGCCCGGCAGCGGGCCGTACCCCTCGCGGTCGATCGCCCGACTGCTCGACATCGCGAGCGTGTAGTGCGTGCGACCGTGGAAGGCGCCATCGAACACCACGACGTTGCGACGCCCCGTCGCATGCTTCGAGAGCTTGACGGCCGCTTCGAGAATCTCGTCGCTCGTACTGCCGAAGTAGAAGGTGTCGATCGACTCCGGTGTGATCTCGGCGAGCTTGGCCGCCAACGGTTCGAGCTTGTCGTGGCGATAGACGTTGATCTGCGAATGGATGATCTGGGCTGCCTGCTCGGCGATGGCCTGGGTCACCTTGGGATGGGCGTGACCAGTCGATGCAGCCGCCATCCCCCCGGTGAAGTCGAGGTAGTCCTCGCCGTTGACGTCGATGACGCGGCAGCCGATCCCTCGCTCGATGTGGAGGTCGGTCGCCTTCGCCCAGACGCCCGACAGGTGTGATCCGGTCGCGGTCATCCGGCGAGCCTATGCGGCGTCGAATGCGACCTGTGCCACCTCGTCGTAGGTCGCGGCGAGGTGAATCGTCATCTCATTGCGCACATTTTCCGGCACGTCCTCGAGGTCCGGCCCATTCCGCTTGGGCAGCACCACCTCGGTGATGCCCATCCGGTGCGCTGCGAGCACCTTCTGTTTGACGCCGCCGATCGGCATGACCTGACCTTGCAGGTTGATCTCGCCCGTCATGGCAACCGACGACTTGACCGATCGACCGGTCAACAGCGACACGAGCGCTGTGGTCATGGTGATGCCAGCGGACGGCCCGTCTTTCGGGACCGCACCGGCCGGGACGTGCACGTGGAATCGCTGACGCAACGCGTCGTCGTCGAGGCCGAGCTGCGTGGCGTGACTTCGCACATAGTTCAACGCGATCTGCGCCGACTCCTTCATCACGTCACCGAGCTGACCGGTCAGGGTCAGACCCGGTTCGGCATCGGGTCCGGTCGGAAACGCAGTGGTTTCCACGAACAAGACGTCGCCACCGACACCGGTGACCGCGAGGCCGGTGGCGACCCCCGGTGACGACGTTCGGTGTTGGATCTCGTCGTCGACCTTGGGTCGACCGAGCCAATCGCTCAGTTCGTCATCGCTGATGTTCAGGGGTGTCTCCGTGCCCGTCGCCACCTTCGCGGTGACCTTGCGGACGAGGCGCCCCAGTTCCCGCTCGAGCGAACGGACGCCGGCTTCGCGTGTCCAACCGCGAATGATCGACGCGATCAGTTCGTCGCTGACCGTCAATTCGTCGACGGTGAGACCTGCTCGCTTCACCTGGCGAGGCAACAGGTATCGATTGGCGATGAACGTCTTCTCGGCCTCCGTGTAGCCGTCGAGCCGAATCAGATCCATCCGGTCGAGCAACGGTCCGGGGATCGTGTCGGCGACGTTCGCCGTCGCGATGAAGACCACCTCGGAGAGGTCGAGGTCGACTTCCAGGTAGTGGTCGCGGAACGTGTGGTTCTGGGCCGGGTCGAGCACTTCGAGCAGTGCGGCGGTCGGATCGCCGGAGTATGCCCCGGCGCCCATCTTGTCGATCTCGTCGAGGAGGATGACCGGGTTCATGGTCCCGGCCTCCTGCAGCGCCTTCACGATTCGGCCCGGCTGCGACCCGACGTACGTGCGGCGATGACCGCGGATCTCGGCTTCGTCTCGGACACCGCCGAGCGCGACCCGGACGAACTCGCGCCCCATCGCGTTCGCGATCGACTCGCCGAGCGACGTCTTGCCGACTCCGGGAGGCCCGACCAACGTGAGCACCTGCCCCTCGCCGCGACGATCAGCGTCAGCGCGGCCGATGCCGCGGTCGTGGCGGAGTTTGCGTGCAGCGAGGAACTCGACGATGCGTTCCTTGACGTCGTCGAGCCCGTAGTGGTCGGCGTCGAGCGTGGCCTGCGCGGCGTCGAGGTCGAGCGTGTCACTCGACCGCTCGCCCCACGGCATCTCGAAGATCCGGTCGAGCCACGTACGAACCCAACCATGCTCGGGTGACTGCTCGCTCATCCGTTCGAAGCGGTCCAGTTCCTTGTCGATGAAGTTCTTCACTCCTTCGGGCGCATCGAGCTCATCCAACTTGGCTCGGTACTCGCCGACGACATCGTCGTTGCCTTCGCCGAGCTCTTTGCGGATGGCGTTGAGCTGCTGGCGCAGCATGTACTCGCGCTGCTGCTTGCTCATGCCTTCGCTGACGTCGTTGCGAATCGTCTCGGCCACCTGGAGCTCGTTGAGGTGGTTGCGTGCCCACGAGTGGAGGGCGTCGACACGCTCGGCAACGTCGACGGCGAGCAACACTCGGTGACGATCATCGTCGCTGAATTCACCCCACAGGGCGACGGAGTCAGCGAGCTGGCCGGGGCTGTCGACGGTGCGGAGCAGTTCTGGGAGCCGGCGACTGTTGCGGAGTTCGGCGATGAGTTCCAGCGTGGCGCGAAGCTCGCGTGTGGCGGCTTCGACGCTGGGAGATGCAACGCCGTCGATGACCGGTTCGACCAGGGCGTAGCGAGCGCTCTCGTCGCTCGGGGTGGCCACCTCGATCACTCGGGCTCGGCGCTCGACCTGGACGATCGCCGCCGCCTCTCCGGTCGGCAGGTTCCCGATGTTCGGGACCCGTGCGACCACCGCGAGGTCGCGTTCCGCTCCCCCGGTCAGCGCGAGACGGCCGTCGGAGTCGCGCACGGCGGCATCGATGGCTCGGCGGAGCTCGTCGGTGGAGAGCGCCAGTGTGACGGTGGCACCGGGGAGGACGACCGAAGGAAGGTGCGCAAGCGGCAGGCGCACGGATGTGGACGAGGTTGCAGTTGACTGCTCAGACATGTGAACACGTTAGGTATCAACAACCTAAGTCACAACAACTCAAGATTCACACCGAAATCGGGAATACGCCCGATCTCCGCCATCACAACTCGGTGGTTCGGCGAGCAAGCCACAGCCATCCCGCCGTCGACGCAGCACCGATCGCGAGCAGTGTGAGCAGGTGATTCGTCCCGCCGCCGTCGAGCGCGAGCCACGGCTCCTGGATCGCACGCATCACGTGGGTGAGCGGCAGATAGGTCGCGACCGTGTTCATCGTGCTCGACAACGCGTCCGGCGGTGGCCCACCTCCACCGAGGAGAAACATCGGAAAGAACACCAACGTGCCGACGCCTTGAGCGGCCCGCGCATTCGGCATCAGCCAACCCACGAGGATGCCGAAGCTCACGAATGCGACGATCGCCACGGCCCCGTACAGCAGCGTGGTGGCCCAGTCGGACGGCCCGATCAATCCGTACGACAACGTCGCGGTGATCACGACCAGGATCGACGACGCGATCGACAGGATCACCCCGACGACGGCCATCGCAGCCGGAAAGATCCACGGCGCCATACCCGACGCTCTGAACCTGCGCAGCACACCCCGTTCGCGGTAGGCAGCCACTTGGACCGGCACGGTCGTCAAACCCACAGCGCCGATGGCGACGGCGACGTACGCGACGCCGTAGTAGTCCGACGGGACGGCGCCGAACGCATCGTCATCCGGGTCGAACACTCCACCGAGCACCAAGGTGCAGACGATCGGAAACGCCACGACGAATGCGATGACGAGCGGCTCGCGCAACACGAGCTTCAGCTCGGTCAGCGTGACGCGGGCAAGGACGGTGATCGAATTCATCGGGGTACTCAGCTTCCTGTGGTGGCAAGGATGGGAACGAGAACGTCTTCGAGGCAGGGCTGGCCGACCCTGACGTCCGACGGAATGGTCGAGCACGTCGAGAGCGCCGCGCCGACGTGAACCACGAGTTCCGCCGTGCCACGTACCTCGACGCGGCTCCCCAACTGGGCCAGTTGCTCGACGCCGTCGAGCTGGCTCAATGCGGCGACATCGAGCTCGGGGGGCGGTGTGAACGACATCTCCATCGCATACCCGAACTGCGCGATCAACTCGTCTGGCCGCCCGGTGCCGACAATCCTGCCGTCGCGCATGATGGCGACTCGGTCGCACAGCGCTTCTGCTTCGTCCATGAAGTGCGTGACCAGCACCACGGTCGTACCACCGGCGCGGAGGTCCTCGACGAGGTCCCACACGGTCCGGCGAGCAGCGGGGTCGAGGCCCTGTGTGAGTTCGTCGAGAAAGACGACATCGGGTCGGTTCATGAGCGCCAATGCCACGAACAGCTTCTGCTGTTGACCACCCGACAGGTTCCCGAACGCGGTCTTCCGCTGTGCCGTGAGGCCCCAGTCCGACAGCACCTGATCGATCGGCGCAGCGCGTTCGGTTGCGAACAGGGACAGGGCTTCGCCCACACGAAGCCGGTCCGGGAGCGCTGAATCTTGGAGCTGGCTGCCCACGAGCGCCCCCAGTGCTCGGCTGTCACGAACCGGGTCGAGCCCGCAGATCCGCATCGAGCCAGAGTCGGGCGAGCGCAGCCCTTGCAGGCACTCGACGGTGGTGGTCTTTCCGGCTCCGTTCGAGCCGAGCAGGCCGAAGACCTCGCCACGCTCGACGGTGAATGACACGTCGTCCACGACCCGCGTCTCCCCGTACGACTTGGTCAGCCCGGCGACCTCGATGATCGGATTGTTGTGCATGCACCGATCGTGGACCACTGCGACGCGAGATGCATCGGACGAGACGGTAGACCTTCGCTCCACCCACGGGTGGAGGGGTTCCACCCGATGCGCGCCGCACGCTCAACCGTCGACGAGGCCGTGACGATGCGCGTGGACGATCGCTGCGGCGCGATCACGCGCGCCGAGCTTCGAGAAGATCGAACCGACATGCGTCTTGACCGTCGCAACCGAGACGAACAGCGCCTCGGCGATCTCACCGTTGCTTGCGCCGCTCGCCATCAGCCTGAGGACGTCGTTCTCGCGCGCTGTCAGCTGATCGAGCGCCACCGCTGCGGCTCGCTGCGCAGATGCCTGCGCGCGGTACACATCGAGAACACGCGGCGTGACAACAGGGTCCAACCACGCTCCACCGCGAGCCACGACCTCGACCGCACGGATCAAGTCGTCAGCGGAGGTCTCCTTCAACGCGAAGCCAGCAGCGCCCGCTTCGAGTACGCTCACCAGGACGTCGTCGTCGTCGAAGGTCGTCAGGATCAGGACGGGCGGCGCGTCCGGCAACTCCCCGACGCAACGGGTCGCTTCGACGCCATCCATCCCGCGCATCCGGATATCCATCAGGACGACGTCGATGGTGTTCCGGCCGAGCTGCTCCAGCGCCTCTGCGCCATCGCGTGCCTCGGCCACGATCTCGAATCCGTCATCGGGGGTCAACACGTGTCGAAGACCAGCGCGAACGAGTTCCTGATCGTCGACGAGGAGCAAGCGGATCACAACGTGGCCACCGGCTGTTCGAGCGGGAGGGCGACGTCGACCCGCCACACGGGTCCAGCGGGGCCGATCGAGAGGTTTCCGCCGACCGCTTGCACACGCTCGCGCATCCCGATCAGTCCGTAGCCGGCACCGCCACCGGTCGATGACAGCGCAACGATCGGGTTCTCGACCACGATCCGACACTCGGTCGTGTCCACGATCACCTCGACGTCCGACCGCACCCCCGACGCGTGTTTCGCGGCGTTGGACAGCGACTCCTGCACGAGCCGATAGGCGGTCAGCCCGATCGCTGAACCCACCTGGTCGAGCGGTCCGGTCGTCATCAGCTCGACGTCTTGGCCCGCCGACCTGCGTTCTTGGACGAGCGCCGCGATGTCGCCGGCAGTCGGTGATGGCTCGTGACCCAACCCGTCCGCTGAACGCAACATGCCCATGCTTCTGCGAATCTCGGCGAGGCTCTCACGTCCGATCAGCTCCGCCGATTCGAGCGCCGCCTCCGCGTTTTGCGGATTCCGGCGAATCGCACGACGCGCACCGGTCACATGCAGCAGGACGACGGTCAGCGAGTGGCCGACGAGATCGTGGACGTCGCGCGCCATTCGCCGCCGCTCGTCCAACACCGCCTGTTCGACGATCAGCGAACTCTGCTGCTCGAGTTGGCGAACGAGGTCTCGGTTCACCCTCGCCATCAGTCCGAACAGCCAACCGAGCAGCACCCCGAAGAACCAGAACGGCCAGCCGGAGTCAGCACCGTTCGTCAACCCGGCGACGACGGGGACGAGCGCGAAGGCGGCGCACAGGATGTTCGCCACTCGTCGACTCTCGATGCTGTACGTCGCAAGCAGCGCGGCGAGCGCGACGAAGAACATCGACCCTTCGGCGTACCCGAAGAAGAACACGATCGTTGGGCCGACCACGACCAGCGGAAGGAGGACGATCGACCAGAGCCGCAGGACCAGGCCGTGAATCACCAACGTCACCGCGGGGAGGATCAGCAGCGGAATGACGAGGCCGTCGGGCCCATCGCCCCAGTTGTCTCCGATCGCGATGACGAGCGCGAGTACGCCCATCCCCGCCGTCAGGCGCATGAACGTCGCGTCACGATCAGCGAGCGTCGGCCGCGCCCGGGCGGCTCCAGCAGCGAGCATGCTCTGAAAGTAGTGGCGCGCTGACTGTCGCGCCATCAGCCGACGGGCGCTTCGAGACCTCCACCCTGGGGTGGAGGTCTCGGTGGAGACCAGATCAGCTCGTACCGCTTCGGACGGCCCGACTGACTTCTTCCGCGCCGCCGATGAACTCGTACTACGTTGCGAGGCGGGCACGGAATCCATCAATTGCTGACGACCGTTCATCGAGGGTCAGCGGGTACGTGAGCGTTCGTCTCTTCGAAACGGAGGATGAATGCGTTACTGGAAAAGGGTTGCCCTCACGGCACTGATCGGCGTTGTCAGCGTTCCCGCTGCGACGTCTGCGAGTGCTGGTGAGACGCAACAGAACGAAGCCGCAACGGCCGAACTCGTTGCAAACAGCTACATCGTGATCCTCGAAGAGGGCGCGACCGCGAGTATCGACGTGGTCATGGCGTCGGTGCCCGAGCTGGCACTGGCTGCAACATCGGCCGACGGGTCGCACAACG
The DNA here is from genome assembly GCA_938044705.1 of uncultured Ilumatobacter sp. Lineage (GTDB taxonomy): Bacteria > Actinomycetota > Acidimicrobiia > Acidimicrobiales > Ilumatobacteraceae > Ilumatobacter_A. The sequence continues at coordinate 16,954 of CALIOL010000011.1, forward strand.
GCACGCGTGTGACCCACCGCTACAGCACTGCGGTCGACGGTTTCGCCGCCGAGATGAGCACGAGTGCGGTGAAGCAACTGCAATCACATCCCGACGTCGCACTGGTCGAACGAGATCAGATCGTGTCGATCGATGCCACCTGGGGCCAGGACCGGATCGACGACAGGAACCTGCCGTTGGACGGAACGTTCAGCGCGACCGGTGATGGCACCGGCGTCCACGCCTACGTGATCGACACCGGGCTGCGCGAGAGTCACAACGACTTCGCTGGACGAGTCGGTCAGGGCTTCGACGCTGTTGGCGGCGGTGTGAACGACTGCAACGGTCACGGCACTCACGTCGCCGGCACCGTGGCCGGAACGACGTATGGCGTCGCACCGGACGCGACCGTCCACGGCGTCCGAGTGCTCGGCTGCAACGGATCGGGTTCGAACTCCGGCGTGATCGCCGGCGTCGACTGGGTGGCGGCGAACGCAATCCAACCCGCCGTCGCGAACATGAGCCTCGGAGGCACCGCGTCGACTGCGCTCGACAATGCGATCGCCAACGCCGTCGCCAGCGGGGTGACGATGGTCGTCGCTGCAGGCAACGAGAACCAGAACGCGTGCAACGTGTCCCCTGCCCGGGAGGATTCGGCGATCACCGTCGGAGCGACGACTCGTACCGATGCTCGTGCGAGCTTCTCGAACTTCGGAACGTGCGTCGACATCTTCGCTCCGGGTCAGGATGTGACCTCCACCTGGATCGGCTCCGACTCGGCGACGCGCACGATCAGCGGCACGTCGATGGCTGCGCCACACGTGGCTGGCGGCGCGGCGATCGTGTTGGAGGCAAACCCCTCGGCGTCACCTGCCGCGGTGGGCAATGCGCTGCTCAGCGACGCCACAACGGGCGCGCTGTCCGGCATCGGCACCGGCTCGCCGAACCTGCTCCTGTTCGTCGGCTCGGATGGCGACACGCCGCCGCCGACAACCACGCCACCCACGACCACCCCGCCAACGGGTGACTGTGGGTCGAGCAGCGAAGCCTTCTCCGGCAACCTGAGCGGCACAGGCGACACCGAGATCGAGCCGAACGGTACGTACTACCAGGCTCCAGCGGGCCAGCACGTCGGTTGTCTCGCCGGCCCGGCAGGCACCGATTTCGACTTGGAGCTGTACCGGTGGAACGGTTCGGGATGGTCGCTCGTCGCCAACGGCATCACCGCCGACAGCACAGAATCCGTCAGCTACCAGGGAGCGAGCGGGTTCTACGTGTGGCAGGTCGTGAGCGCCGGCGGGAGCGGCAGCTACGACTTCGGTCTCGATCGGCCGTAGTCGACGATTTTCGTTCGCAGGTCGGTGGAGCTCGACTCCGCCGACCTGCGGCGCGAGCATTGCGGCCTCAGGCGAGCGTGGCGGCGTGTGCCAGTGCGTCGTCCCAGCTCGCCTGTTCCATGAGCTGCCCGCGCATCTTCATCACCCAGCGCGGCGCGTTGACGCCGAGCGCTCCGTGCACCCGGTCGCCCGAGCGGTACAACGCCATGAATTTCGCGACACCGTCTTCGCCTGGCTCGGTCGACCCGAGGACGACTGCCACCTCGTCATCCTCGTGCACCCGACCGAGGAACTGCACGCGGATGTCGAACTGATCGCTCCAGAAGAACGGGACGGGAGCGTACGCCTGGGGTGCCTCGGCGCTTCGCCCGTTCGCCGCCAACAGGTTCTTCGCTGCTGCGGCACCCTGTTCGGCCGCATTCGTCCAGTGCTCGACGCGCATCTCTTCGTCGAACAGCGGGTTCGGCCACCGCAGCACGTCACCGGCGGCATAGACCCCCGTCACGGTGGTGCCATCGGCATCGAGCGCGTTGAGCGTTTCGTCGCACACGACACCGTCACGAATCTGCAGGCCGCTGTCGCCGAGCCACGCGGTGGCCGGCACGACACCGATCCCCACGACGACCACATCGGCCTCGATCAACTCGCCGCCTGCCAAGAGCACACCATCGTCGTGCAGCCGATCGACGGACACGCCACACCGGAGCGTCACACCGCGAGCTTCGTGCAGTGACCCGATCGCTGCGCCCATCTCCGCGCCGAGTCCTCGCATCAGTGGTGCCGGGCCGCCTTCGAGCACGGTGACCTCGTTGCCGAGCTGCTTTGCGGTTGCCGCGACTTCGAGGCCGATGAAGCCCGCTCCGATCACCACGACATGGCGACCACCTTCGGCGATCTCGGAGCGAAGTCGCATCGAGTCATCGAGTGTTCGCACCTCGTGCACGTGGCCGAACCGGCTCTGCTCGGGGAGACGGCGACACGCCGCTCCGGTCGCGATGATGCAGCCGTCGAACGCAAGGTCGGTTCCATCGGTCAGGTGGAGCACACGCGCATCGGTGTCCAGTCCGGCGGCTGCGAGGCCGAAGCGCCACTCCACATCGAGTTCGTCGAACGAGTCCGGTTGACGCAGGTGGATGCGGTCAGGCTCCCACTCCCCCGCCAACAGCTTCTTGGACAGTGGCGGCCGGTCGTAGGGACGGTGCTGCTCTGCACCGACGATCACCACCTCGCCGTCGAAGCCTTCGTTGCGCAACGTTTCCGCCGCACGCAAGCCCGCCAGCGATGCTCCGACGATCACGACCCGATTCAGATCCATCGGGCAAACATGCCACAGCTCGCCAGCTCAGGTGCAGCCCGCCCGCCCTCGGGTCACGAGAACTTGGTGACGGGTCGCGGCAGCGCCTCGCCGTCGATCTCGATGTCGACCTGCTCGTTGTAGAAGCAGACCAGCCCGGCGATACCCGCCGACTCTGGCAGCGGAGTGCGGTACCCCCACGCAATGTCTTCGTGGGTGGCTTCGCCCACCGTCACCGACCAGTAGTGCGCCCAACCCTTGTACGGGCATTGACTCTGGGACGCAGTGGCGGTGAGCAGATCCATGCGGACGTCGGACTTCGGCAGGTAGTACCTCGGCGGCAACGTGGCCTCGTACAACACGCTCGAGCGAACCGAGTCGGCAACGACGTCACCGTCGACGAGCACCCGTACGTGTTTCGACGATGGCAGCACGTCGATCCGCACCTCGGGGCTTCGAGGGTGCACGAAGACCTCGACGTCTTCTTCGAACCACGCGTCCATCGAATCCCACTCGAGTCGAACGCGATCACTCAGGTCGGGAACTTCGGGGTGCCGCCAACCGCCCGCTGCGACCACGTCGTCCCCCACGCGTAGATCGAGCACCTCTCCCACCCCACGTGCCCCACCGTCGAACGTCGAGGTGGTTGCGACGAGTTCGGCGTGCACATCGCCGACGGGCAGATACCACGCCGGGTAGTACTCGTGCTCCCAGACGAACAACGTCCGACGGCTGTCCACGACGAGACGTCCGTCTCGATAGCCACGTATCCACTTCGGGTTCTCTCGCGTCTTCAGATGATCGGCTGACATCGGACGAGTCTGGCGCACCGCCGCCACTGCTCGTGCGGCGCGGCCGAAGCTACGGTCGGGTCGATGAGCGAGATGCCGACGGCGGACGAGGTCAACGCAATGATCGAGGAGCTCTTCCCCGGGACCGGCAACACCTGCGCCGAGATCGGTGAAGGCTTCGCAACCGCGTCGCGCACCGTCGATGACACGATGCTGCGACCCGGCGGGTTCATCTCCGGACCGACTCAGTTCGGGCTCGCCGACGCAGCTCTCTGGTACATGGTGTTCGCGGCGATCGGCCGAGTCGAGCCGATGGCGATGACCTCCGAGCTGTCGATTCGCTATCTCCGTCCAGCTCAGGGCTCGGTCCTGTGGGCCCGTGCCGAGGTGGAGTCCGCCGGTCGACGCAACGTCGTGGGAACCGTGCACGTTTGGTGCGATGATCGTCGGCACAAGCCCACCGCCGTTGCGCAAGGCACCTACGCGATGCCGATGTAGACGGCCGACCTCGACGGAGACACCCATGCCCGACCTGCCACGTTTCCATCACGCATTCCCCGTGCATGATCTCGCTGCCGCTCGCGGTTTCTACGGCGATGTGCTGGGCTGCCCGGAAGGGCGCCACTCCGAGCACTGGGTGGATTTCGACCTGTTCGGTCACCAGATCGTGGCGCACCTCGATACTTCCGGGGCCGCCCGCATCCGGACGCGCAACGACGTGGACGGCGATGCGGTGCCCGTGCCTCACTTCGGACTGCTCCTCGAACCCGGAGACTGGCAGCAGCTCGCCGACCGCCTGCGTGAGACCGGCACCGAGTTCGTGATCGAGCCGCACGTTCGTTTCGTTGGCGAAGTCGGGGAACAGTCGACCATGTTCCTGCTCGACCCGTCGGGCAACGCGTTGGAGTTCAAGTCGTTCGCCGACGACGCCCAGGTCTTCGCCAACTGAGATCGCCGAGCACCTGCCGTGCGATCAGCGGGCGTCGTGGCGATACGTGATCGACAGGCGTGGGCCAGCGTGGCGGCGGCGCTTGGGTACACAGTGTTGCCATTCGTGCTGGCACGCACCCCCCATCACGAAGAGATCGCCGTGGCCGAGCCCCCACGTGAGTGAGGCGCCACCTTCTTCGCCGTGCTCGTCGTCGCGGTTGCGTCGCATCTGGAACGGCCGACTCTCACCGACGCTGAGGATTGCGACGATCGGGTCGGTCACCACGTTGCGGTGGCGGTCGCCGTGCCACGCAACCGAGTCGTTCTGATCCCGGTAGAGGTTGTACCCGATGGAGTCGAAGTGCCGGTGGAAACGGTCCGCGAGCGCCCACCGAATGTCGGCGAGGATCGGGAGCGCGACTTCGTCTGACTCCGCCTCGTTCCACCACGACGTCAAGCGAGGCTCGTCAACCAGGCGGTCGTACATCGGGATGCCTCGCCGCTGCTCGAAGTCGAGGCAGTCCATGAGATCGTCGAACAGCGCGTCGGACCCACTGAGCCAACCCGGCACGTACTCGACCCACGACGCACCGCTGAGTTGACTGCGCGAAGCTGTACTGAACGACGGATCGAACGATGGCTCTTCGGCACCGAAGAGTGAGGCCTGACGGAACATACGTTCGATCCTCGCGAATCACGTCCCCGTCGTCAAGCGCGAACTCGACGCGACCGGAGCGAAGACCCTTCAGAAATCACGACGTCGATGTCACTCCCAGTGGAACGGTGCGCACTGCGCAAGCGCTGAAGGTTCTATGCTGGGCAGCATAGAACCTGTCGATAGGCATAGGAATCGCAAATGAGTGTCACCGCTGGTGTATTCGCCAAGGGGTTAGTCGAGGTCGCCGATGGCGTCTTCGCCTACCTACAGCCAGACGGAACGTGGGGGTGGAGTAACGCTGGGCTCATCGTCGGCGAAGGCGAGTCCGCGCTCGTCGACACCCTGTTCGACCTTCGCCTGACCCAGCAGATGCTCGACGAGATGGCGCCGCACACGTCGCGCCAGCCGATTGCCAACGTGGTCAACACGCATGCGAACGGCGACCACTGCTACGGCAACCAGCTGGTCGCAGCTCCGGGTGTCGACTTCATCACGTCGGCGTCAGCGATGGCCGAGATGGACGAGGTCCCACCAGCGCTGCTGGCCGCGCTCACCGAAGGCGTCGGCGACGACGCACTCGGCCGCTACATCACACACGCGTTCGGATCGTTCGACTTCAACGGCATCGAGATGCCCGACGTCACCGTCGGCTTCACCGATCGCCACGAACTCGACGCCGGTGGCCGCCAGATCGACCTCCTCGAGGTTGGTCCTGCACACACCGGCGGTGACGTGTTGGCGTGGCTCCCGGAGGAGCGGGTGCTGTTCGCTGGCGACATCTTGTTCATCGAGGGCACGCCCATCATGTGGGCGGGTCCTGTGAGCGGGTGGATCGCGGCATTGGACACGATCATCGACTTCGATCCGTCAGTGATCGTCCCGGGACACGGCCCACTCACGGACCTCGACGGTGTTCGCTCGCTGCGCGGCTACTTCGAGTTGGTCGATCGTCTCACCACCGAGCGGCACGCCGGCGGTATGGCCCTCGACGACGCGATCCGAGACATCGACGACCACATCGATGACTCGCCGTTCTGCGAGTGGTCCGACCGAGAACGGATCGTGGTCAACGTGCAGACGATCTGGCGAGGGCTCGAGCCCACGTTCACCAACCCGGACGTGTTGACGACGTTCCAGATGATGGCCGACAACTACGTCGCCCGAGAGGAGAAGGCATGAGATGGGTCACCTACGACAACGGAGGCGACGCGAAGGTCGGCATCGTGCGGGGCCGCGACATTCACGACAGCGGCGATGATCGAACGCTGCTGGAACTCCTCCGTGCCGGCCCGGGAGAGATGGACGCCGTGGCCGCAGCGGCAAGCCGATCTGCACCGACCATCACCGTGGAGGAAGCGACCCTCCACGCACCGCTCGAACCGCCGTCGGTGAGGGACTTCATGTGCTTCCTCGACCACTATCGCAACGCAACACTCAACCCGGACCTCGACCCGATCTGGAGCGAGCAACCAGCGTTCTACTTCTCCAATCCGCACGCCACGATCGGACCGGCAACACCAGCGCCGATTTCTCCCGGATGCGACATGTTCGACTTCGAACTTGAAGTCGCGTGCGTCATCGGGACTGGCGGCACCAACCTGCACCCCGACGAAGCCGATGCCCACATCGCGGGCTACACGATCTTCTGCGACTGGTCCGCACGCGACCTGCAGTTCGTGGACATGCAACTCGGGTTGGGGCCGACGAAGGGCAAGGACGGCGCCACCACACTCGGGCCTGCCCTCGTCACCGCTGACGAGCTCGCAGACCGACGCTCGGGCAAGGGCTTCGATCTCCGCATGCGAGCCTGGATCAACGACGAGTTGGTCACCGACGGGTCGCTCGCCCAACTCGATTGGTCGTTTGCCGAGATGGTGGCGCACGCCTCTCGAGGCACCGAAGTGAGGGTCGGCGACGTGATCGGCTCGGGCACCGTTCCGATGGGTTGCCTGCTCGAGCGGGCCATGCGCGATGGCGAAGACTTCCGAGGCTGGCTCGCCGCGGGCGATCGGCTTCGTCTCGACGTCGATGTCCTTGGCACGCTCGACCTCGTGGTCGCCAACCAACTCCCGTCGCACCCAACTCGCGAAAGCACCGACACGCAAGGACCTAGCTGACATGGCCCGTATCTCACCGCTCCCGATCGAGCAGCTGGAACACCTCACCGAGCGGTTCGAGTTGACCGCGTCGCTCATGGGTTTCGTTCCGAACTCGATGCCGACCATGGCTCGGATCCCTGGACTCGCCGAGGCGTTCTCCGACCTGGCTGGCGTGGTGCTCGCGAATCCGAACGTTCCCATGGCGCTCAACCAAATGGTCGCCCAGGTGGCGTCGGCGGCCGCCGGGTGTCGCTACTGCCAGGCGCACACGGCGCACTCGGCGCACAACCTGGGCGTCCCCGCAGAGAAGTTGGCCGATCTGTGGTTGTGGGAGACGAGCGAGCACTTCGATGATGCCGAGCGGGCGGCGCTCACGCTGGCGTTCAACGCGGCGTCGGTCCCCAACACGGCGAGCATGGAGCACTTCGACGAGCTGAACAGGCACTTCGACGACGAACAGATACTGGGGATCGTCGCAACGGTCGCCCTGTTCGGGTTCCTCAACCGGTGGAACGACACGTTGGCGACCGACCTCGAAGACAAGCCGACCGCATTCGCCACCGAGACACTTGCGTCGAGCGGCTGGCATGCTGGTCGACACGCTGACGACGGCGAATCGCCGTCACGCGACTGATTACTGAGGGGCATGGTGTCCAAACCCAAACGCATGGAGGAGACGAGCACGGAGAGCCGAAGGCGAATCCTTGACGCCGCCGAGCGGCTGTTTGGCGAGCGAGGGTTCGTCGAGACCTCGCTCGCCGACGTGGCCGAGCTGTCGGGTATCTCACGCGGCTCGATTCCCTGGCACTTCGAGAACAAGCTCGGCCTGCTCATGGCCGTCGTGGACCGTGCGTCGGCGCGGGCCGGAGCCACACCGATCACCCCGGTCGTCGACGACTTGGAGAGTTCGATCCTCGAAGTCGGCAAACGCATGCGGGAGCCGCACATGGCGCTGCTTCACACACTGCTCGCAGAAGCGAACAAGCCGGACTCACCGATTCGTGAGAGGTACGCGGCACATCACGAACGGGACCGAGATGCGGTTCGGGCCTGGCTCGACCACTCCCCCACCGTCGAAGTCCGCGGCCTCGATCCGGCCGACTTGTCCACGTTGCTGTACGCGATGATCATTGGCATCAACGTCCAGTGGCGCATCGATCCGGACAAGGTCGACCTCGACACCACCCTTACCGCGATGAGCAGGCTGCTGTCGGCGGCGACCACACCAGCAGAGTGAGCGCCGCGGCGTGCCCGACCAGCACGACCTCCACGTCGTACCATTCGACACGTGGATCGTCCCTGGCGCCGCATTCCCGTGTTGCTCCCACTCGCCGGTCTCGGCTTGGTCGGATGCGGAGACGGTGGCGGAGCCGTGCCCGTGCCCGGCGCCGATGACGTGGTCACGGCCCCGGTCGCTTCACTCGAGCTCCCGGCGGTCTCCGAACCGGTCACGAGTGGCGCTCCCATCACTGCGGCGCCCGCACCCACGACCGAGCGACCGACCAGCAGCGAAGCGCCCGCGGCATCGACCGCGCCAGCGACGACCGTTGCACCGGCCGCCACCGAACCTGCGGCCGAGACAGCGCCCGACGATGACGTGTTCCTCCGGCTCGGGGACGAAGGGCCCGAGGTGGCCACGATGCAGGCCAAACTCGCGTCGATCGAATATCTCCCGGCCGGATCGGACACGGGTGTGTTCGACGAGACAACGCGCGCCGGGCTCCGCCAGTTCCAGGCCGACTACGGACTCGGTGTCGACGGAATCTTCGGCCCGATCACCGGTCGCGCACTCAACGCAGCCGTCTCATCCATCAACGTCGACAGCTGACCCAAGCGGTGAGTCTGCGGCCGGGTTCGGGCGACGGAAACTCACCGCTGACGTGATTCCAGCGGGTGCGGTGAGTCTTCGCCGGGGTTCGGGCGACGGAGACTCACCGCTGATTAGCGCAGTGACGGGCGACCGAGCTCAGCCTGCGCGCGAGGAATGTAGGGCGCCTCGAGCTCCGCAATGTCCTCCTCGGTGAGTTCGATGTCGAGCGAATCGATCGCATCGTCGAGCTGCTCCAACTTCGTGACGCCGATGATCGGCGCCGTGACGGCCGACTTCGACGACACCCAGGCGAGCGCGATCTGCGCCATTGGACGAACGTGGCGTGCCGCCACTGCCTCGACCGCAGCGAGGATCGCCGCATCGCTGTCGGCGGTGTAGAGATGCTGGTCGATGCCGTCGGTCTGACCCCGTGTGGTCGTGTTCGCATCATCACCGACCGACTTACGCGTGCCAGCCAGGTGACCTCGGGCGAGCGGCGACCACGGGATCACGCCGACGCCTTCGTACTCACACAGTGGGTGCATCTCACGCTCGACTTCGCGGGCGAGCAGGTTGTAGTGATCCTGCATGGCAACCATCCGCGCCCAGCCGTTCTGCTCGCTCAGCGACAGCAGCTTGGCGAACTCCCACGCGTACATGGAACTCGCCCCGAGGTAGCGAACCTTGCCTTTCTGCACCAAGGAGTCGAGCGCTGCGAGCATCTCCTCGGGCGGAGTGTGCGGATCGAGCCGATGAATTTGATACAGGTCGATGGTGTCGACACCGAGGCGCCGAAGGCTGTCCTCGCACGCCTGCTCGATGTGCTTGCGCGAGAGGCCACCCATGTTCGGCCCTGACCCCGTGGGGAAGTGCACCTTCGTCGCGATGACGAGCTCGTCTCGATTCCCGTGTTGGCCCAGGAACTTGCCCGTGACTTCCTCGCTCGCCCCGTTCGAGTACATGTTCGCCGTGTCGAAGAAGTTGATCCCGGCGTCCAGCGCGCGACGGTAGAACGGCTCGGATTCGTCGGGCTCCAACACCCAGGGGCGCCACGCTGACGACCCGAAACTCATCGTGCCGAAACACAGTTCGGACACTTGAAGACCGGTTCGACCGAGGCGCACATACTCCATGTGAGCGAACGTAGCCGCTCACATCGAGGGTCCACTCGGGGATTCGCTTGCGCCCTGCGAGTGGTCGTCGAGTACCGAGCCGAACGCAGCTCACGAGTCGTCGAGCCAGTACGGTCGACCCGGTCATGGGGCTCTTCGACATCGTCAATCGCGCCGGTCTGCTCGACCCGCGACGCGTGCCTGCCCTCGCCACGGCCACGGCGAGGTGGGGGCCAACCGTCGCTGCGCCCTACGCGGCCTCCGCGCTCGCCACGCCCGGTGGGCTGGCCCTCATCGACGACCACGGCGACGTCACCTTCGCCGACCTCGACCGGTGGTCATCCCGGCTTGCAGGAGGTCTGCACCGGCTCGGCGTTCAGCGCGGCGACCACCTCGGTGTGGCATGTCGCAACCACCGCGACTTCGTCGAGCTCACGGTCGCAGCCGCGAAGGCCGGCATCGGCGTCGTCTACCTCAACACCAGCTCCGCCGCCCCGCAGCTCGCCGACGTGATGGCTCGCGAGCAGATCACGGCGCTTGCGATCGATGCTGCGCTCCTCAATCTCATCGAACTCGACGGGTTCGACCGCCCAGTGATCGTGGCGGACCGGCACACGAACGAACCGTTGGATGCCCGCGTCCACACCCTGGAGTCCGTGCGCGATCAGCGCGGTCTCCGGCTACCGCTGCGAGCCTCGCTTCCCATTCCACCGGTCCTGCTCACCTCCGGCACGACGGGGACGCCAAAGGGCGCTCGGCGCAGCAACAAGTTGGACCCGAATGCCGCGACCGGGATGCTCGACCGGATTCCCTTCCGCCACGACGACGTCACCGCCATCACTTCGCCGCTGTTCCACGCCTGGGGACTCGCGCAGATGATCTTGGCGTCAACGCTTGGCTCGACCGTCGCATTGACGACCACGTTCGATGCCGAAGCAACCTTGGCTCAGATCCAACGCGAGCAGGTCACCGTCTTGGCGGTCGTGCCTGCGATCTTGCAGCGTCTGCTCGCCAGTCCCGCACTCGATGACACCAACCTCTCGTCACTGCGCATCGTCGCTTCGAGCGGGTCGGCGTTGCCCGTTCCGGTGGTCGAGGAGTGGCTGGATCGGGTCGGCCCGAACCTCTACAACCTGTACGGATCGACCGAGGTCGGCCAAGCCAGCCTTGCAACTCCCGACGACTTGATGGCGGCGTCAGCAACGGCCGGTCGCGTCCTGGCTGGGTCGACCGTCGCGATCCTCGACTCGAACGGCGAAGAGCTTCCCGCCGGTGAAGTCGGGCGGATCTTCGTCGGCAACGGCGCCCAGTTCGAGCAATACACGGGCGGCGGCGGCAAAGAGGTCATCGATGGCCTGATGTCATCGGGTGACGTGGGTTTCATGGACGACCGCGGACTGCTGTTCGTGACCGGCCGAGCCGACGACATGATCGTCAGCGGCGGCGAGAACGTCTTCCCACAGGAGATCGAAGATCTGCTGCTGTCTCACCCCGCGATCAACGACGTTGCGGTCGTGGGCGTCGAAGACGACCGGCTCGGCCAGCGCCTTGCGGTGTACGCCGTCAAGGCACCGGGCGCACGGCTCTCGGCGGCGGCGACGAAGAAGTTCGTCGCCGAGAATCTCGCTCGCCACAAGACGCCGCGCGATGTCCATTTCGTCGACGAGATCCCCCGCACGGCGACGGGCAAGATCCGGCGCAACCAGCTCGTCTGACGAATCGGGTGATCAGCCGGCGAGGTCGTGCTCGTAGGCCCAGATGACCAACTCGACTCGGTTTCGAGCTCCGAGCTTCGACATCGCCGCCGACAGGTGCGCCTTCACTGTGCTGAGCGACACGAGCAACTCGCTAGCGATCTCGGCATTCGCCAACCCGCGCGCCACGCACACCACGACATCGGTCTCGCGGTCGGTGAGCGGCGACGCTTCGGCATCGGCGGGCGACTTCGGCGCGATCACGTTGGCGAGGAGTCGTGTCGTGATCTCGGGCGAAATGAGCGAGTCGCCTTCGGCCGCGGCTCGAATCGCGGCGATGAGCAATTCCGGCCCGGCGTTCTTCAGCAGGAATCCGGTGGCGCCAGCTTGGAGCGCCCCATAGACGTAGTCGTCGAGGTCGAACGTGGTGATGATCACGACCTTCAGCGGATCGACGACGTCAGGTCCGGCGACCAGCGTGGTCGCAGCGATGCCGTCGAGCTCAGGCATTCGCACATCGAACAGGCAGACGTCAGGTCGCAGGTGTTGCGCCTGGGTGACCGCATCTCGGCCGTTGTCAACCTCGGCGATGACCTCGATGCCATCGGTCGCATCGAGGATCATCCGGAAGCCGGTTCGGACCATGTCCTGGTCGTCGGCGATGAGGACGCGAATCACGAATCGACCCGTCCCAGCGGAATCGACGTCGACGTTCTCCACCCTGCCGCAGGTCGGGCCTCCGACTCGAAGGTGCCACCCAGTGCCTCGACTCGTTCGCGCATGCCGATCTGACCGTATCCGCTGCCGGAATTGCGCGTCGTCGGCACGCCGTCGTTGTCGACGACCATCTCGACGACGTCGTCGTGACGTGTCACGGCGACGTCGACGAACGTGACGTCACGGCTATGTCGACGAGCATTCGTGATCGACTCCTGGGCAATGCGGAACAACGCCGCGCCGACGCCAGCGGGAAGGTCATCGAGACGAGGGTCGCCGGTGATGTGGACACCAGGGCGGCCGGTCGGATCGGCGAGCACATCGAGCGAATCGGCCGAGACCGTGCGGGCGTGATCATCGTCGCTGCGCAAGATCCCGACCATGCGGCGCATCTCGTCGATCGAATCGTTCGCGATCTTCTCGATGGAGCGCAGCGCGTCGGCGGCTGCCTCCGGATTCGTCGCAGCGACGTACTGCCCGGCCTGAGCCTGGACGGCGATCGCAGAGACGTGATGGGCCACCGTGTCGTGCAGCTCGCGGGCGAGCGCGTTGCGTTCGGTCAGTCGGATCTGCTTGTTGCGGTCATCGACCAGGCGAGCTCGGTACCGCATCGCAAGCGCGAACCCACCGACGACCAGCCACGGCACCACGAACAGCCAGTCGTCGAGACGCAGGTCGTCCGCCGACCACTCCACGGTCGCCGCAGTTGCGGCGCTCGCGACGAAGCCGATGGCGACGTGCTGCGGCGTCGCCCAACGACACAGCGAATACACCAGCAGGACGCCGGCGAGGCCAGCCGGCGACCCCGCATCCTCAACGGTCAGATCGCGCAGCGCCACGGCGAGACACACCGCCGCCACGACGTCGACGCTCACGATCGCGATCAACGGCATCTGGCGCCGGAACGGGATGAACGCCACTGCGACCATCGCGGGGACGAGATGAGCCCACGTCGGCACCGAGTCCTCGAATGGCAAGAAGGGAAGCGTCAGCAGCGCGAGCACGACCGCGAGCGCCCAGTCACGACCACGGCGCGGCGGGATCGGCTGAACGACGGCGACCGCTTCGAGTCGTTCCCGGATCCGCAACTGCACGTCGTCACGGTACTCAGACCGGCCGTCGGCGCTCATCCACCTCTCGGCCGAACATCGACCGCGAGTCGTCGTACTTTCGGACACGGAACAGTGTTCAGACGGCCGATTCCAACCCGAGCCGGCGAGCGCACGATGGGATCCATGAACAGCACTCCCACCTCCAGCTCGACCTGCGAGGTCAGGCACTTGTCGAAGCGATACGGCGCCCACACCGTCGTCGACGACCTGACCTTCTCCATCCCCCGCAACCATGTCGTCGGTCTGATCGGACCGAACGGCGCCGGCAAGACGACCACCATGAAGATGTTGCTCGGCCTCGTTCGACCCTCGGGAGGCGAGATCAATCTGCTCGACCGCACCGTCGGCGACTCCGGGTGGGGCAGCGCGCTCAAGCGAGTCGGCTCGATGATCGAATCCCCACCGATCTACGACCGCCTCACGGCACGCCAGAACCTCCGCTACCAGGCCCTGGCGGTCCGCGGAGCGGTGGACGAGAGCGAGATCGATGAACTCCTCCGACTCGTCGACCTCGCAGATCGAGCCGACGACCGCCCTCGGGGCTACTCGCTCGGCATGCGCCAACGTCTCGGCATCGCCATCACCTTGATCGGCAGCCCAGAACTCGTGATCCTCGACGAGCCCGGCAACGGACTCGACCCGGCGGGCATCATCGAGATCCGCAGACTGATGGGTCGACTCCCCGAGATGGGCACGACCGTGCTCGTTTCATCTCACCAACTCGCCGAGGTCCAACAGGCATGCGACCAACTCGTGATCCTGGCGAACGGTCGCACCGTTGCACAGGGAACGACCGCCGAGATCCTCGCCGGCCGCTCGCAACACGTCTTCCACGTGACGGTCGGAGACGACGAAGCCAATCGTGCGGCGCATGCGCTGCGGGTCGCTGACCTCTCCGTCGCCGAGCGCATCGGCTCGACCTTCGTCATCGCTCCCCCGAGCGATGTGACCGGCCGCGACCTCAACCGCCTCCTCGTCGCTGCCGACGTCTTCGCCTCCACCATCAACCAACCCGTCGTGTCGCTCGAAGAAGCGTTCCTCGACCTCGTCCAAGACACCAACGTCGCACTGCCCAACCCCGCTCTGGAAGGAGCCGCATCATGATCCGCACCGAAGTCTTCAAGCTCCGCCACCACCGCACGCCCGCCGTGCTGCTCGGAACCCTGTCGGCGGCACTGGTGGTCGCACCGATCTACTACGCGATCAAAAACCCGGCCGATGTCGCGGACATCACGATGACGTTCTCCGCGGTCTTCAGCGTCGTGTCGGCGCTGCTTGCTGCGGTGTTCGGCGGATGGCTCGTCGGTCACGAGTTCCGTCAGGGAACGCTCCGCCGGGTGCTCGGCTCCGACGCACGACGGATGCGCCTCATCGCAACGAAAGCTGGTGTCGGCGTGGCCGCCCTCGTCGGTGGACTCGCCGTCGCTGCCGGGGTCGGCGCGCTCGCCTCGGTGGCGTCCGCGGCGTCGTTCGGCGAGTCACTGGTGTGGGACGGCGTGTTTCGCGAACTCCTCTCCGGCGGATTCACCACCTTCGTGGTCGCCTCGCTCTCGTTCGGGTTCAGCGTGCTGTTGCGCAGCGACACCTACGCCATGCTCGGCTCACTCGGCCTGATGATCATCGTTGGTCCGTTGCTGAGTCTGATTCCGACGGTCGGCAAGTACATGCCCTCCGCCCTCACGGATGACGTTTCCGCCTGGATCGGCGATTTCGGCGAGCTCCAGGTCAGCATCGTCCCAGCCTCGCTGGTGCTCGCTGCGACGATCGGCGCACTCATGGTCGCCGCAACTGCGAGCTTCCAGCGCCGCGACATCTGAGTGTCAGCGAGCCGTTGATCTCCCGACGGCCTGAGCTGCAGCAGCGAGGCCAGCCTGTGCGCTGGCCTCGTCGTCGCGTCCGGACAGTCGTGCCGCGATGAAGCCGGCTGCGAAGGCGTCACCAGCACCGAGGGTGTTGACGACGGTGACGGGGTGAGCTGGTGCGCTGAAGGTCGAACGGTTTCGACGGGCCACGACGACACCGTCGGCGCCGCAGGTCACCACGACCGTCTCGGCGATGTCGAGCAAGCGGGTCGAGGACTCGCGTGGATCGTCCACCCCGGCGAGCACCGCTGCTTCGTCGTGGTTGGGGAACATCACCGCGGCACCACCGAACGCAGCGCTTGCTGCGGGGACAGAGCCGGAAGACCGGAGCATCTGGGCCGACGACGGGTCGATCGACCACGGGATGCCCTGGCGCGACGCGAGGTCGACCAGTCGAGCGAAGACTTCGGCTCCGCCTTCGGCGAACCAGGTGTATGCGGTGAGGTGCAGCCAGTCCACGCCCTCGAACCAGCCGGTGTCGACGTCGTCGATCCGCAGCGTCGCGTCACTCGACAGGTCGGACACCATCGATCGGTCTCCGGTCGTGTCGATGATCGCAGCGACAGCACGACTCGTTGCTCCCCACCGGACGATCGCTCGAACGTCGACACCGTTGCGTGCCAGCTCATCGGTCAACATCGCTCCGAGCGGATCGTCGCCGACCACTCCGGCGAAGCGGGCACGTCCGCCAGATGCGACGGCACCAGCGGCAACGTTTGCCGCGGAGCCTCCCGCGGCGAGCGCCACGAGGCCTGGCGTGTCCGACCCCGTGACGATGTCGGACTCACCGACGACGGTGATGTCCGCGTTGAGGTCGCCGACACAGAGCAACCGCAGCTTCACGCCAAGCCCCTCTCGCACAGAGCGAGGAACTGGTCGGTACCCGTCTCCCCTCTCGCTCGAAGCGCTTTGGGGCTCGGTGGCTGCTCGCCGAGCAGCACTCTGATCTGGGTGTCGCGGATGACCAGGCCGTAGAAGGTCTCGAACGCCGTCGCCGGGTCCACGACTGCGAGCACACCGGACGCAGACGTCGCTGCGAGGTATGACTCCACGATCGGACCGACGCGATGGCGACCGGAGGCCAGGAGCTCTGCGGCGAGCACCGAGTTGGTCATCGCGGCTCTGTTCAGAGCGAGCGAACGCTGATCCGTCAGCAACCGCAACAGCCCCGTCGCAAACGTCGAGAGCGTGTCGCGTGGGTCGTCATCGCCGTCGAGGGCGCTGGCGACGCGCTCCGCAGTGGCGTCCGCGTTCGACCTGATCATCGCCGAGAACAGTCCGTCGCGGTTGCCGAACCATGAGTACAGCGTCTCTTTCGAGGCACCGGCCCGGCGGGCGATCTTCAGCATCGTGACCCCGTCGGCGCCCTGCTCGAGCAACTCTTCGAACGCCGCTTCGATCACCATGGCGCGCCGCTCGTCGCGGTCCTGTGTGGGAAGGCGCCCTCGTCGGCTCGCGCCTGATCGTTTCGTCGTCTTCGAAACCACTTGACAAGCGTACCCGATCGTACGATTATCATATCCGTACTCTTCAGTACGTTTACTCATAGAACGGATACCACCATGACCACGCTCGACCTTCCTCCGACGCCAATCCACTCCGACCGTCCGCCGCACTCGCCAACCCGAAGCCACCGCCATGCTGCTCTTGCGCTCGCCGTCGCGACCACGCTCACCGGGCTCTTCGCCGGGTTCTTCCTCACCTACTCCGCCTCCGTCGTGCTCGGTCTCGCACAGGTCGACGACGTCACCTACGTGCGCAGCTTCCAAGCGATCAACGCAACGATCCGCAATGCAGTCTTCGCGATCTTCTTCTTTGGTTGCGTGCCATCGCTTGCTTGGGCATTCGTCACACACCGCAACGAAGGCCGCACGTCCAAGGCGTTCCTCGGTGCGGCACTTGCCGCGTGTGCATCGGTCGTGATCATCACGTTCGCCGGCAGCGTGCCGTTGAACAACGAGCTCGCGACCTACGTGAACCTCGACGCCACCACAGCAGCAGCCGCACGCGACGATTTCGAGTCGACGTGGAACACGCTCAACCTGCTGCGCTCGATCCTCGCCGTCTGCGGACTCATCGCGGTCAGCGCCGTTCGTCGCACCGCACGCTGAGCTCCATTCAGCGCCAGGCTGCGGCCGACGTACCGAGCTGACGCGGCGGTGACGGCCACGCTCCAGCGAACGGCGCTACTGCGGTGACGCGACCGAAGTCGGAGTCGACCGAGTCGAGCAGGCGGCGATCGACGGGCACCGGGCCGGGCCTGAACGGCGCCGGAGCCCGTCGGGCGACCAGCTCGTCGCGGACACGAAGCAGCGACGTACGCCCAAGCCACGACCCGCCGACCTCGCGTTGGTGCTGGACGAGGCGAGCAGCGAGACCCGCGCCGAGAAAGCCCGTTGCGTAGTCGAGCGCCTGCACGGGCAGACCGGTCGGCACCCCGGTCGGGCGGTGCTGCTCGTCTCGTCCGAACTCGCCGCCCGCCCAGCGCACACCCGTGGTCGACTGCACGATCGAGTCGAAGCCTCTCCGCCCCGCCCATGGGCCGACCCAGTCGAACGCACAGATCTGCACGATGACGATGCCCGGGCGGATCTCGGCGACCCGCTCGGGGGTGAATCCGTGCGACGCGAGCGCCCCGGGACGGTAGGCGTCGATCCACACATCGGCGTCGGCGATCAACGCTTCCATCGCGGCCCGACCCGCTTGCGAACGCAGGTCGATCGACGTGTTTCGCTTGCCGAATCCAGTCGAGATCACCCCGACCGGAACCGACGGAAGGTGGTCGGC
>CALIOL010000012.1 GCA_938044705.1 uncultured Ilumatobacter sp.
ACGAACTCGAGGAGACCCGCCGCTCGCGCCTCGTTGACGATGTCCTCGAGCCCGTCCTCGACGATCGGGATGTGCCCGTTGTTCAAGAGATCGACCTTGCGCTGATCGATGTCACCGCACACGACGTGGTGCCCGAGGTGCGCGAAACACGCACCCGTCGTCAGACCGACGTAGCCGGTACCGACGACGCCGAGCCGAAATTCTGTTGCTGCCATGGGGGTGAATCCTCGAATGATCAGGGGGTCGTCGTGCCGCTCACCTTCAGGTCGAAAGCGCCGGAGGTTCGCAAGCCGAAAGGTTTTTCCGTCGCAATGAAGCTATCGGGCGATCCGGAAGGAGTCTTGAGTCGGTTCGGATGACAACACAGACCGATGAAACGGGGTCGAGGTCCGCCACCGCCCTCCAGTCGGTCGATACGGTCGGCACCGTGTTCCGACAAACCAGCGACGACATCGCCGCTCAGTCGCTCGACGATGCGTGTGGGGCCGACCCGAGACTCATCTGTGAAACCGTGTTCGACCTCACAGGAGACAACGAGACCGCTGCGCGGATCGCCGACTGGTTCATCGATCGTCCGCTCAGCATCCTGCTGATCATCGTCGTGGCCTGGGTGCTCACCCGGGTGGCCAAGCGAGCGCTCACACGACTCGTTCGGCGCCTCGTCGCCCCCGACCGCGAAGCGGTTCGACAACGCTTGAAGGCGCTGGGCGTCGACCGCCCCGAGCTTCTCGTCGCGGAAGGTCCGGCCGACCTCGACGCCAAGGAGCGGCTCGAAGCGCAGCGAGAATCACGTGCGCTCTCGATCAGCAGCGTGCTGAGCAACACCGTCGTGATCGCGATCTGGACCATCGCCTTCATCATGATCCTCGGCGAGCTGGGGTTGAACCTCGGTCCCATGATCGCCGGAGCGGGCATCGCCGGCGTTGCACTCGGGTTCGGCGCCCAGAGCCTGGTCAAGGACTTCATCAGCGGGCTCTTCATGCTCATGGAGGACCAATACGGCATCGGCGACTACATCGACCTCGGCGAAGCCGTCGGAACGGTCGAGAAGGTGGCGCTGCGAACGACGGTCCTGCGTGGGATCGACGGAACGGTCTGGCACGTCCCCAATGGCGAGATCCTGCGGGTGGGGAACAAGTCACAGCACTGGTCGACTGCGGTCGTCGACATCGACGTCGCCTACGACACCGATCTCCACGAAGCTCGTGCGCTCGTCGAAGCGACCGCTGTCGAGCTGTGTACTTCGCAGGAGTGGAGCGGCGATGTTCTCGAGGAACCCAACGTGCTCGGCGTCGAGACGCTCGGCGCCGACGGGATCACCATCCGCATGGTCGTCAAGACCGCTCCCGGCGCACAATGGGCGCTCCAGCGGGCGCTGCGACAGGCGTTGAAGGCGAGCTTCGACGAAGCGGGCATCGAAATTCCGTTCCCGCAGCGGACGATGTGGCTCAGAAACCAGGACTCGTGATGCCATGATGTCGGACGTGACAGACCCCTTGAGCTGCTTCTCGAGCCCGGCTCCATGACCGATTTCTTCGCAGCGACCCCTGGTGGAGCCATGCTCGGCATCGCCGTCTTCCTCGCGGTGGTCGGCCACGCCGGACTCTCGTTCGCCGAGCGAAAGGCGACACCAGATCGAATCGAATCCGTCGGAGCGTCGGGCGCACTCCGCAAGGAATCGCCTGCCGTCGTCAACCTGCTCGCGAACGATGCCACCGTCACAGCTGCAGGCATGCGAGCCACGGTCGTCGATCTTGCCTCGCGCGGCTGGCTTCGCATCCTGCCCCCACTCACCGACGACGAGACCAGTCGCGTCCGTCCCGCCTCCGAGGCATACGACGGCGACGCGCTGTTGCCGCACGAGCGTCTCGTCCTGCAGCACATCCTGGCTCGATTCACGACAGACCAGGCAATTCCTGCACGCCACCTCGCGATCGACATCAGAGGATCCTGGTGGCGCCGATTCCGGAACCTCGTGCACGCCGAAGCCAAACGAGCCGGACTCGTCAAGCGCCGGTGGACGCCGGTGTTGCTCGGCGGGCCGGTCCTGGCGGCCCTCTTCGGCTTGTTCGCGTGGAATGCGTCGAGAGATGACGGCACGCCCGTCGCCGTGGTCGATTCTGTCGAACGGCGGATCGTTGCCATCGCAGCCCTCGTCGCGCTCATCTTGCTCGTCGTCCGACTCGTACGACACATCATCAGCAACGACGTCACCCACACCGAAGCAGGAGTGAACGCCACCGGACGATGGCTGGCGGTTCGTCAACGCTTGGTGGCAGCAGGTTTCGCACCGATGGCTGCAAGTGCCCTCGAAGTCGGCGACCGACGACTTGCCTACGCCAGCGCGATGTCACTCGCAGATGGCGCCCGCATCGAACTGCCGCTCGCACGAGAAGACCACTACCGAGCATGGAGCGCCGTCGGAGGCGCCGGACGACTCGTCCGCGTGCGGTACCCCTGGAGGCCGATCTACGGCATCAACCCGGTGTTCGCGCTGATCGGCGGCCTCGTCGCAGTGTTCGTCGGCCTCCGAGCACGACGCTTCTTCTCCGATGTCGCCCGCGGCGATTCCTGGGAGTCTCTCTACGAACGATTCGAAGATCAGGACTGGCTGATCAGCCACATCGGTACCGGCTTGACCTTCGTCGCCGTCATTCCCCTTCTCGTCGGCGCATGGGCAGCGTTCGCAGGCGCCGCCGACATGTTCAACACCGTCGAACGGACCGGTGTCGTGATTCGAGCACGCCGACCGGCCGAGGTCACCCCGCTCCCAAGGTCGTGGGTCAAACGGTTCGAAGGCGACCGCTACAGCCTGTACGTCGCTCTCGACGACGGTTCGTCCGACACGATCACTGCCTGGCGCGCAAGCGAACGCACGGCGATGCCACAGGGCGTCGACGCCGTCGTGCGTGCGACGCCGATTCTCGGCTACGTACGTCGAGCGTCACCGATCGGCCACGTTCTGGCCGAGTAGCTCCGGCTATCTACCCAGCCTCCGGAGCTACTCAAGAGGCTGCGTCGGCGTTGCGTCGGATCGCGCCGATCATGTCCGCCCAGCGTGGTTCGGGTAGGTCGTGACCCATGTCCGGGAACATCACCAGCGTCGAATCCGACACTGCAGCAGCGGTTGCTGTCCCGCCGCTCGGCTTGACCAACCGGTCGACGAGTCCATGAATGACCATCGTTGGAACCGTCACCTTCGCGAGGCCTGCGGTGCGGTCCGGGCTCGCCATGATCGCCGTCATCTGACGTGCGGTCCCGATCGGGCGGAAACTCCGGTCGACACTCACCTGTGCCCGTTTGCGATGTTCCTGCGGATCGAAGTGCGGGCTACTCCACAGCGCGAAGCTCTCCGCCGATCGCTGAGCGGCGGTCTCACGAGTCGGCTCGGGAAGGCGTGCCATCTTCCACATGACGCCCCCGGCGATTCTCCCGGACTTGCCGTCGCCCGGGTTCGACATGATCGACGTCAACGACCGCACCTTGCTCGGAGAGTCGATGGTCAACTGCTGCGCGATCATTCCGCCCATCGACATGCCGACCACATGTGCCGAGCTGATCTCGAGCGCGTCCAACAGTCCAGCTGCGTCTGCGGCCATGTCGACGATCGTGTACCCGGCGTTCGGCTTGCGGCCGACGAGCGACTTGAGCGTCGCCTTGACCGGCGACGGAGGTTCCCAATCGAACTCGGTGCTCAGCCCGATGTCTCGATTGTCGAACACGGTGACCTGAAAACCGGCAGCGACGAGACCGTCGATGAATCCCTCGGGCCAATCGGTGAGCTGGCCTCCCAAGCCCATGACGAGCAACAGCGGCTCGCCGCTCTCGCCGTACTGCTCGTATTCGATCGTGATGCCGTTCGCTTGGACAGATGCCATCCGTCGAGCGTATGGAGAGGTTCGACTCGAACCCAAACCTCGGCCGCGGATGAGAGATCGGTCAGTTGCGTCGGCCTCGGTAACCCGGCTCGACTCTCCAGTAGCCGGCTTTGAGGTACTCCCCTTCGTCGAACGTGACGGGGTGGTCGACGTCATGGCCGGTGCGGCGCAGTTCGGTGAACGTCGCGCCATGCTCCTCTGCCGCTTCGGTGACGGTGTCGAAGAACTCGGTGGGAGTGACCCTGCTCGAACACGAAGCCTGAACGAGGATGCCACCGTCCTCGACGAGGCCGATCGCGAGCTTGGTCAGCTTGGCGTAGGCCGCACGCGCCCGTCCGACGGTCGCGGCTTTCTGGGCGAACGACGGCGGGTCCACCACGACGAGGTCGAACTTGCGGCCCGCTCGGCTCAGGTTGCCGAGTGCATCGAACGCGTCCGTGACATTCGTCGTGATCGTGCAATCCCGGACAGCGGCGAGGTCAGCGTTGTGATCGAGGTTGCGTTGCAGCACCTCCAACGTCGGGCCTGATGCGTCCACCGCATGAACCGAGGTCGCTCCGCCTGCAGCAGCATGAACGGTGAATCCACCTGTCGATGCGAAGACGTCGAGGACACGCTTGCCTCCGGCCAGCCGCCCGACGTGCAATCGGTTCGCACGCTGGTCGAGGAAGTGACCGGTCTTCTGCCCGGTCTGCACATCGGCTTCGAACGTCAGGTTTCCTTCGGAGAAGAGCACCGGCCCGTCCGGCACCTCTCCAACGATCACGTCACCGTCGTCGAGACCGTACGAGTTCTTCTCGGCGAGGTTGCGCGCCAAGCGCAGCACGACCGCTTCTGCCTTGGTGGACGCCAGTACGGCGTCCACGACGTTGCGCAGGTGCGGGAACCAGATCTCGCTGTACAGCTTGATGACCGCGACGCGGTCGTACACGTCCACCACGAGCGCTGGAAGCCCGTCGTTCTCGCCGTTCACCGCCCGGTAGCCCGGACCGTGCACCGCCTTTCCGCTTCCGACGTGACGATCGAACAGCACTTGGCGCCGGGCGACCGACTCGGCAATGCGCTCGGCGAACCATGCGGCATCGATGGTCGTCGGGTCCCCCACATGGATCATGCGCAACCGGATCGGTGAGTTGGGGTCCCACAACCCGATCGCTGCGAACTTGCGATGCTTGTCGAAGACGATGCCGAGATCGCCGGGGGCGCCATCGTCGTGGTTGACCGAGTCGATCGACCGGTCGTACACCCAGGGATGGCGCGCACGAATGCGTCTGAGCGCGTCAGGCGTGACACGGATGGCGAGGCGTCGCTCGGACGGCGTGGGAAGTGCGTCGAGCAGACTCGACCCGCCGGTCATCCGACGTCGCTCATTCGTACGACCAGGCCCACACTCGGAGCGACCGAGCCGTCGTAGACGTCGGCCCATGCCGTTTGTGCCGCCTCCGCACCGACTCGATGCTCCACGCTGAGCCACTCGTGACTCGCCGCCGCGAAGCCGGCAATCGCCTCAGCGCACCGGTGCGCGTACTCCTCGCGCCCCCACTCCTCGGTGCGGCGCGTGACCTCGCTCGGAGCGAAGAAGAGCTGCGGGGCAGGTCCGACCATGTCGATGTCCGCAGGCGCTTCAGCATCGTGATGGCTTCGCCCGACGGTCATCGAGTACGCCAACCCGTCGCCGAAGTGTTCGTGTACCGCTGCAAGCGCAGCAGGGTTGCCGGCCATGTCGATCGACACCGCTCCCCCGGCGGTCGCCAGCGTCGAGACCTCGTCATACGAGACCACGACGTCATAGAAGCCCGTGGCTTCGACCATTGCCCGGTTGCCGGCCGACGTGATGCCGACGACCTCGACGTCGCGCCGTGCCGCGCGTTCGGCAAACCCGAGCGCAGTCTTCGACGACGCCGAGAGCACGATCACCCGAGACGTTCCGAAATAGGACTCGCCCGAGCCTCCGCCATCGGCGAAGAACTCCTCGGCGAGAAACCCGGTGAGCGCGAGTCCCCGCAGCAACACGTGCCGATCCTCGGCGTCATCGATTGAACCATCGACTCCCTCCACCTCCGACGGATACATCGGGTCTGCCTCGGTCGAGACGTATGTGCGGTACACCGGCGCATGGGCAGCTCGGTGAGCACCGTCATCTCGGAACCCGTCTCGCGTCGCCGTCGGCGTGAAGACGGCGTGCGAGGCCATGGGAAACCAGCCGTAGTAGCGGCCTCCCACTGCGATGTCATCGCTGCGGCTCTCGATCACGGTCGCCCAGCCCATCGCTGGCACGCGGCCCCAGTCAGCATCGTCGGTCGGGAAGAAGTCCCAGTAGCCGAGCATGTCACCGAACACCGCATACGTGATGTTGTTCGCCGTCAGGGCGAACCGATCGACTCGCAGACGAACCTCGCCCGCTGCGATCACACCGCTGTCTTCCACGAGTCGCGTCGGCCCGATCTCGGTGCGATGCACCTCGAGTGTGGTCGTGATCTCATCGCTCATCTCCACAGCATGCCCGACGACGCCGCCTTCACGGCACCAAACACGTGCCGATTCGGTGGGGCGGACCCCGACCAGGTACACACGGCGAGATGAGCAGCGATCAGACCTACCGTTCCGCCGGATCCAACGACCTCGACCTTGCAAGCCTCTTCGGGCTCCAGGGCAAGACCGCCGTCGTCACGGGCGGTTCGCGCGGTATCGGCTACATGATCGCCGCGGGCCTCGTGACGAACGGCGTGAACGTCTTCATCACGGCTCGCAAGGCCGAGGCGTGCGACGCCGCCGCCGCCGAACTCGACGCCATGTCCGACACAGCGACGTGCACATCGATCCCTGCGGACATGGCCGACGAAGCAGGACTGGCAGCGTTCGTCTCGACATTGCGCGAGCACACCGATTCGGTTGACATCCTGGTGAACAACGCTGGCGCGGCGTGGGGCGCACCACTCGGCGAATTCCCCGAGGCCGGCTTCGACAAGGTGATGGACATCAACGTGAAGGCGCCGTTCATGCTCACCCAAGCGTTGCTGCCCGAACTGGAGCGCAACGCGACCGCCGAGGACCCGGGTCGGGTCATCATGATCGGCTCGATCGACGGGATTCGAGTGCCCTTGGGCGACAACTACAGCTACTCCGCTTCCAAAGCGGGCGTCCAGATGCTGGCTCGCCACCTCGCCGGGCACCTCGTGGGTCGAAATCTGACCGTCAACTCCATCGCTCCCGGGCCGTTCGAGTCGAAGATGATGGCCTACATGCTCGCCGACGACGACAGCCGCCAGATGGTCGAGGGCAACGTGCCTCGCGGACGGATCGGCAGTGCCGCCGACATCGCGGGGACCGTGATCTTCCTCGCAAGCCGCGCCGGAGCCTTCACGACCGGCGCAATCGTTCCCGTCGACGGCGGCATCTCGACGGTGCGTCTCGGCTGATCTCAGCGACGAGCGACGACTTCTCCACCCCGCTCTTCAGGCTCGTCGTCGAAGAGCTCGGCGGGAAAGCCCGGGGCGGTCACGGTGACCCCGGTCGCGTCTTCGAGCCGCCGAATCACGTTCGGTGACCACTCCCGATCGCCGTACCGCTCTGCAGCATCGGTGAAAATGTCGATCATGAGCGGGTTCATCTCGAGCGGGACACCGAACCGATCGGCGATCGACTGGAACAAGCCGATGTCCTTCAGCACGAGATCCATGGTGAAGCTGATGTCGCGCGAACCGTTGAGGATCACCTGGCTCTCGGTCTCGTGCACGAACGAGTTGCCGCTCGAGATTCGAAACGCCTCGTAGGTCGTCCCGAGGTCCACACCCGCAGCGGCCATCGTGGTCAAAGCTTCGGACAGGGTGATCAGGTTCGCCGTCGCCAGGTAGTTCGTCGCGACCTTGAGAACCGACGCCGTACCGAGTCGACCGGTATGGAGCACTCGACGACCGAGCACCGACAACAACGGCAACACTCGCTCGAACGTCGACCGTTCACATCCGGCGAAGATCGAGATGTTGCCGGTCGCAGCGCGGTGGCAGCCACCCGATACCGGGCAATCGACCGGCTCTGCGCCCGTCGAGCGGACGAGTTCGCCGAGGCGGGTGATCTCCGCTTCATCGGTCGTCGACATCTCCAGCCAGACGGTGCCTGGCGTCAGCCCGCTCAACAGTCCGCTCGGGCCCTCGACCACCTCAGCTGAGGCTGCAGGGTTCGGCAGGCACGTGATGACCACGTCGCACGACGCCGCCAGCTCCTGCGGAGTGAGTGCGCGAACGGC
>CALIOL010000013.1 GCA_938044705.1 uncultured Ilumatobacter sp.
CCTCTCGGGCTCGATGGTCGACTACGAGCTGCCCGACGCCGACATCGCCGAAGCGATGAAGACCGTCCCCGTGATGGGCTGAACCCTTCTCCTTCCCCTTCTCCTTCTGTTTGCCCTTGGTTTTGTGCGGTTCCAACCGCACAAAACCAACCACAAACGAGGAGAGCGGGGCGGGGCGGGCGGGCGGGCCTAGCGGGCGTTGAAGACCACGCCGAGGTCGGGGTGGTGATACATCGTGTGGTCGGAGAGCCGCTCCCAGGTCTCGTCAGCGCAATCGCCTGATCGGGCCATCTCGCAGGCGATCTGTGCGACGACGATTGGGGCGCTGAAGCTCGTTCCGCTCCACGAGGCCCACTCGTCGATGTAGTCGTCTTCGAGCAGGAACGAGCTGACGATGTCGACGCCAGGGGCGCATGCGTCGACCCACTTGCCGTAGTTCGAGAACCAGGCGCGACCGCGGTCGTCCAGTGCGCCGACGCCGACGACGTTCGGGCTGCCGGCCGGGTAGTGGATGCGCCGCGACCCCGAGTTGCCTGCGGCAGCCACGAGCAACGTGGAATCGTTGACGAGCGGACCTTCGAGTACGTCCATGAACGGCGGAGGCTGGTCGTCGTCGGTGTAGGCGCCGAAGCTCATGCAGATGATGTCGAAGCCCTCGGGCTTCTCGAGTTCGGGCAGCTTGTCGACGGGCACACCGTTGAGGTCCGCGATCGCCTGCACGAGCGCCTCGATGATCGATGCGTCGTCGCCGTCGCCAAAGCTCGACAGGACGCCGTAGGTGTGGATCTTGGCTTCGGGGCACAGCCGCTTGACGATGCCGGCGACGAAGGTGCCGTGGCCGGCCTGGAGGTCGATGCCACCGGTTCCGTCGTCATCGCGCTCGTCTTCGTCATCGACCGTCGGGCTCTCGTCGGGGCCGATCGGCGTTTCGGGGAGCCGTCGCCAGTTCTCGTGCGTTTCGACGTCGGTGAGCAGTGGGTGGCGCGGCGCCGGCTTCGATGCGGACTCGGCGGCCTCGGTTTGGAGTCCGGTGTCGAGAACCAGGATGCGCGGTGTTCGTGGCACGTCGAGAGGCCGACGCAGATGGGGCTTCACGGCGGGTTTCGCCGAATGGAAACGACCGTCACGGCCAAGACCGACGACGTTCGGAAGCCCCACAACGTTGGGCAACCCGACCACGTTCGGGAGGCCGACGACGTTTGGAGCACCCTGAATCCGCCCACTCGAGAAGTACACGTAGTTCGGCCGAGCCGTGAGCTCGGCCGGCAAGGCGCGAAGCAAGGCATCCAGGCGGTCAGGAGTCCACGTTTCTGTGTCTTTGGAAAAGTCGTTCGGCTCGATCTGGATGCTGAGCTTCAAGATTCCCGTAATCTTCGCCAGTTCGGTGTCGCGATCGGTCGGATCCAGAATCTCGACACCGTCTGCGAATTTTCGTACGACATCGAGCGCCCGCTCAACCCGTGATCCGTCGCCGGTGCGGCCGACGTCGACGATCAGAGAATCTGCTCGAACGAAGGCGGCGCCGCTTTCACCGATCGCAGGGACGATGTGTCGGGTCGCTGCTCGGTCTCGCCACCGCTTCGCCGGAGACGTGTCGTGCGTGTCGGGCTCCTGTTCGGCACGCTGCTCGGCGCGCTTCTCCGGTGGGGTAGATTCATCGGCATTCATTCTTCAATCCTTTGAGAATCGTGAGGTTTCACGTGGTGCCCGCCGTGAGATCGCCGTCGTTACCTCTAGCACGAGGCGGTCACGGTGACTGACGAATTAGTCGATCGGCCGATCGATTCGGTCCACCGAGATCCCGTCGCAGCGGAAGCTCGAGCTCGCCGAATCCTCGAAACTACTGAAGATGTCTCTGCCCGGGCGACGGCGCTTTGGACGCTTGGACTCGTACATCGCGAACGCAGCGAGCACGATCAGGCGATCGAGCGATTGCGCGAGGCGATC
The DNA here is from genome assembly GCA_938044705.1 of uncultured Ilumatobacter sp. GTDB lineage: Bacteria > Actinomycetota > Acidimicrobiia > Acidimicrobiales > Ilumatobacteraceae > Ilumatobacter_A. The sequence continues at coordinate 1,948 of CALIOL010000013.1, forward strand.
GAAGTGGCCCCGTTGCAAGACCGAGCGCTGCGTACCGAGGTCGGGATCAGCTTGGCGCTCCAACTCGGCAACCGTGGTGACTTCGACGATGCCGTCGCGACCCTCGAGGATCTGGAGGCGGGTCAACCTCGATCGGTTACCGCAAAGCTGACGCTGCAGCGTGGCGTCATTCGATACCGCCAGGGTTTGCTCGACGAGGCGGCGGCACTGTTTGAAGGTGCTCTCGTCGAATTCGATGAGCTCGGCGATCGTGAGAACGCTGCGCGGCTGCTGGCAACATACGGACTCGTCGAGCTTCGATGCGGCCGTCTCGAATCGGCCCGTATCAAACTCGGTCGGTCCATCGAACTCTCAGCTGCTTGTGACTTGTCGTTCGTTGGGGCCGTGGCTCGCCACAACCTCGGATTCCTCGAACTCCAACACGGTGATGTTGCAGCGTGTCTGAGTGAGCTCCGAGTCGCCGACGATGAGTACCGCGAACTCGAGAATCTGGATGGCTTGGGTCTTGTTGCCGCCGACCGTGGGGCGGCGTTTGCAAGCGCCGGGATGATCAACGAGGCGGCAACCGCGGCCGACGACGCAGTTGCGCAACTCCGCAAGACCGACAATCAAGCCGACCTGGCCGACGTGCTCGTGCTCGCCGCTCAGCTCTATCTCACGAATGGGAGACGTCGGGATGCTGCACTGGCAGCTTCGGAGGCGGAGTCGATCTATCGCAGCTCAGGGCGAGAAGCGATGGCGGGGCGCGCCGAGATCCTTGCGCTCGAAGCGCTCGCAACCGACGCATTCGGCGCGTCCGAAGTCGACCGAGCGATCTCGCTGTCAGCCGAGATGGCCGAGCGAGGGTGGCTTGCGGATGCGGCCCACGCATCGGTCGTCGCAGCCGAGGCAGCCCATGCCGATGCCCGACGGGTGCAGCGGGCGCTCGAGGCGTTCGAACCGTTGATCGACACAGCTTCGGCTGACGACGAGGTGCGGATGATGGCGGTCGTCGCAAGCAATGCGTTCGAGTCGGGCGATCTCCCAACCGCCCGTGAAGGGATCGAGCGTGCGTTTGCTCGGATCGATGGCCTCTCCAACCTGGTCGGGGCGATCGAGCTTCGTTCGTGGATGATCGCTGGCCGGGGGCGATCGCTGCTGACCGACTTGGCGTTGCGACTCGCGCTCCACAGCGACAACCCGATGGAGTTGCTCGTCGCGTCGGAGGACGTTCGAGCGCTCACCACGGTTCGTTCGGCGGGTCGTCGCCACCCGGAACTCGCCGAAGCGTTGACTGACCTTCGGGTGATCGAGAACGAGGTGCGGGTTCGAACGGACGCCTCTGCTGACGAACGCCGTGCACTCATCGCCGAGCGATCGAGGCTCGAACAGCTGACTCGGATGACCTCGCTGGAACGTCGTCCCGCGGGACTCTCGATCAGTGAGCCGCTCGAAGCATCGCTCAGCCATGTTCCGAGGGACTGGCTGGTCGTGGTGTACGTGCCCGTCGGAGATGCGATGCATGTGATCGTTCGAGAGTACGGGGCCGTTTCGTCGGTCCATGAGGTGGATGTCGGCGAGGTCGCAGCCGCGGTGGAGTCGCTCGACTTCAGCCTGCAACGCCTCAGCAGGAATCGACTCTCCGACCGTTCCCGACTCGCTGCCAACGATGCGTTGCAGGCAGCAGCCAACGTGATCGAAGATGCGTTGATTCCGCCCGCAGTGAGCCAGTCGAGTCAGCCGGTGGTGGTGATTCCATCGGTGGCGATTCCCCCGATTCCGTGGAACGCCTTGCCGTTTGCGCAGGGTCGGCCACTCGCTGTCGCTCCGTCGGTTCGGATGTGGAGCGCGGCCCGCGTGAATCGGCGAACCTCGACCTCGGCTGTTGCGATCGCGGGGCCGGAACTCGAACAGGCGAACAGCGAGGTCGTGCGTATCGCAGCGGTGGTGCCGAACTGCGGAGTGGTCGACGTCGCCGAGTCGACGGTGAGTCGGGTGCTCGCCGAGTTCGCCGAGGCCGACGTGTTGCATCTTGCGTGTCACGGGTCGTTCCGTCAGGACAACCCGATGTTCTCGTCGTTGCTCTTCGCCGACGGGCAGCTCAACGTCTACGACCTCGAGCAGTGCGAGCGGTTGCCGCACACGATCGTGATGTCGGCGTGCAATGCCGGGCAGAACGCCGCTCGGGATGGAGGAGCGTTGCTCGGGATGACGAGCGCGCTCATTCAACTCGGCGTTTCGTCGGTGATCGCTCCCCTCACCCCGGTGAACGACGAGCGATCGGTCGAACTGATGGTTCGGTTGCACGCCCATTTGGTGGCGGGGATGGAACCCGCCGAAGCGCTGGCGGTCGCGGGTGTCGGCCCCGATGGGGAATTGGATACGACCGCAGCAGCGTTCGTCTGCTTCGGAAGCTGAGCTGACCAGAAATTCTTGGCAAGAAGATGACGGAGATACTCGGTATTTCCTGGATCACGCCACGTTCGGCGCGCTCTGTCATGGCATGAGCGCTCGTACCCACCAGCGACCCGAAGTCGCCTACTGTCTTGTCCATGCAACCTCCCGCCACGATCGGGGTCGTCGCCAAGGCCGGTGTTGCAAGTGCCTGACGATCCGAACGAATCAGGGGTGCCCGGCGAGAGCGAGTTCGCGATGAGTGACGACGAGTTGCTTGCTGAGCTCCGGGTGGCCTTGGACGAATCCGATCCGCCACCCGAACGACTGTCGACCATCGCCAAGGCAGCCCTCACATGGCGAACGATCGACGCCGAACTCGCCGAACTTGCATTCGACTCGACGAGGGACCTCGCCGGCGTACGCAGCGAAACCATGCAGCGCCAGGTCACCTTCGAGTCGGCTGACCTCGAGATCGAGCTCATGATGTCTGACGAGGAAGAACGTCGCCTGGTCGGACAGCTCGTGCCGGCCAGGGCCTCGACGGTCGTCATGATCACCGGTGACGAGTCAGCACCGGAGCGAATCACGACCACCGCCGACGACCTGGGGCGCTTCAGCTTCGATGACGTTCCCACCGAGGCGGTCGGCTTCGTGGTGCTCGGCGAAGACGGCCAGCCGATGTTGCAGACGAGGCCCATCTCGCTGTAGTCCGCGGGTCGCTGCATGCGCCTGTCGCTGGACTATCGTCCGCGGCGATGGCAGTCGACAATGACGATCCGTGGCGCTTGCGCACCGCACTCGATGGTGATGCGGACGCGTGGGCGAGCATCGTCGACGAGTTCGGCGGTGTGATGTGGCATTGGGCGCGTAGCCAAGGTTTGGATCGCAGCGAAGCCGAAGACGTCGTGCAGACGGTCTGGTTCCGACTCGCTGACCGGGGCATCAACATCGACGATCCCCGCCGGCTTCCCGGTTGGTTGGCGATCACGACCAAGCGTGAGGCGCAGGCTCGTCGGCGCAAGCTGAGCCGGGCGTCACCGATCGAGGACCTGGAGCACGACTACGAATCGGCGTTCAGCGGCGACGACTCGGCAGGCGTGGGCCACGACCCGGAGGATGCAGTCGTTGCGTCGGACCTCCGGCATCGGCTCGCCGACGCGTACTGGAAGCTCAGCGAGCGGTGCCGCGAACTGCTGACGTTGGTCTGGGATCCGGCGATGAGCTACGCGGCGATCGCCGAGACGTTGGACACCACGGTCGGTGCGATCGGCCCGATGCGCCTTCGCTGCCTCGAGCGCCTCCGTGTCACTGCCGGCGTGACCTGATTTCTCTCGGCATCACCTGTATCACCAGCTTCGGTCGGCCCTCTGACGTGATGTCGCAACCAATCCGCCGGTTGCGTTCGAGGAGGAGAAGCCCATGTCCGACCAACCGAACGTCGCCGACTTCCGACGGGTCCCTGATCGATGTCGGATGCTGGCGTTTCGTCGGCCGCCTCGCCGCTCGTCCGTGCTCTGTGTGGGTGTCAGAACCACATCGCGTCGCGGTCGGGAATGGCCGGGTGCGGCGTACGGACCGTGCGCGAAGGTGGGGACATGAGGTCGCTGCGGATCGCCACGTTCAACCTGGAGAACTTCGACGAGACGGAGCCCGACGAACGCCCCTCGTTGGATGAGCGGATCGCACTGATGCGTCCGCAGATCGAGCGATTGCGAGCCGACATCGTGTGCTTCCAGGAGGTGAACGGCCAGGAGCGAGATGGCGAGCCTCGGGGGTTGGCGGCACTTGACGCCCTCCTCGAAGGCACCAATCTCGAAGGTGCTGAAAAGGTGAGCACGCGTACCCAGGCCGACGAGGTGTTCAACGAGCGCAACCTCGTGGTTGTGTCGAACCTGCCGATCGTGTCGTCGGCGCAGATCCGCAACGAACTGGTCAATGCCCCCGAGTACCGCCGCCTCACCGCCGACCCGCCGGACACCGAAGCGAAGGTGATCGGTATCGAACGACCGATCCAGCACGTGGTGATCGACGCTGGCGAAGACGGGATGCAGACCGAGCTCCTCCACGTGATCAACGTGCACCTCAAGTCCAAGTTGCCGACGAACATCCCGGGCCAGAAGGTGGACAACTTCACGTGGAAGACCGCGAGCGGTTGGGCTGAAGGCTTCTTCTTGTCGTCGCTGAAGCGGATGTCGCAGGCGCTCGAGGTTCGTTGGCTCGTCGATCAGATCCTCGACGACGACCCGAATGCGTCGATCATCGTGGCCGGTGACTTCAACGCCGAACCGAACGAGGTGCCCGTGCTCGCGATTCGTGGTGATGTCGAGTCGACCGGCAACGGCGACTTGGCACAGCGCGTGCTGGTGCCGATCGAGCAGACGATTCCCGAGCCCTCTCGGTTCACCCTGCTGTACCAAGGGCAGGGCGAGATGATCGATCACATGCTCGTCACCCGAAACCTGCTCGGCTCGTACCGAGGTTCAGAGATCCACAACGAGATCCTGCACGACGAATCGCTGGCGTTTGCCGTCGACCGCAAGTTCCCGGAATCCGACCACGCACCGATGGTCGCGGAGTTCATCGCCCCGTGACGCGAGGTTCAGTCGAGGTGGGAACGCAGCTGTTCGACGAGCTGAGCGCGAGCTCGGTGAAGCCGTGATCTGACGGTGCCGACTTCCACGCCGAGCTTGGCGGCGATGTCGGCATAGTCGAGGCCATCGATCTCGCGGAGCGTGATCGTGCGGCGAAGGTCGTCGGGGAGCCCGGCCAGGGCCCGGTCGACGAGGTCTCGGTCGGCGAGCATCGTGGACAGGCGCGCGAGGAACGGTGCTGTCTCGGGTTCCGCGACGGCGGTGGACGGACGGCGCTCGCGGGCCCGGATGAGCATCTTGGCTTCGTTCGTCGCGATCTGGTGGAGCCACGTGGTGAATCGGCTGGTTGCCTCGAACTGGTCGAGTCGCAGTCCGACGGCCACGAGAGTCGCCTGTTCGGCATCCTCGATGTCGTCGGCGTCGATGAGGAACCGATGGAGCGCAGGCCGAGCGAGCCGATGCTGCTCGATCGTGCGCAACACGGCATCGGTGTGCCCGTCTGTGGCGAGCCGGTCGAGGAGCTCGCCGGCTCGTTCGTCGCGCTGGTCGTGCCACTCGGCGAAAGCGGCTGCGACCGCTTCGGTGCCGGTGCGGTCGTGTCGCAGACGTTCGAGGAGTTCGTCGACGCTTGGGTTGGTCATCGAGTCCGCACCGTGACGGTGAGTGTGCTCGACCGAGTCGTTCGTCCATCGTCCTCGGACAGCTCGATGGTGACCCCGTCGAGCTCATCGGCGGTGACTTCGATGGTCAATTCGTCACTGGTCGAGCCATCCGGAAGCGTCCACTGATACGTCGAGCCCGTTCGGTTCTCGTGGGTGTACAGACCCGAGTCGCCGAGGAGGAGCTCGTCGGGTCCGATGATCTGTGGCGTCGGGGTCGTATCGCTAGGCGTGTCTCCCGGAGCGTCGACGCCACGAGGCAGCAGGAGCGCAACGACGGTCGCGATCACCACGGTGGCGATGATCATCGCTGCCCATCGACGCCGGCTGAAACCTGTCGACGCTGTCGCCGGGATCAACGACGCTCGCAGGTCGCTGCGCCAGTCGTCGATCGAGGCATGGCGTCGGCCGACGTCCGTCGATCGACCGCGGTCGAGTTCGGCGGCGATTCGTGCTGCCGTGTCGGGCTGCGCACGTCGGGCGGCGTCGTCGACGACCTGGGTCGCCGCGAAGATGTCGGCTCGATGGTCGACGTCGACGGTGGGCCTGCCCTGCTCCGGTGCCATGTAACCCACGGTCCCGCCCCCGACGGTGACGTTCGTCTGGTCCAACGATCGGGCGATGCCGAAGTCGCCGAGCACCAGCCGCTCGTCGGGGCCGAGGAGCTCGGTCGCAGCGTCGTCCGATGCGTCGCCGTCGATCAACAGGTTGGAGGGCGTGACATCGCGATGCACGATCCCGGCCTCATGGACAGGTCTGAGGCACTCGGCGATCTCGTCGATCAGTCGGCTGAGCTGCTCGTCAGCGATCGGGCCGTCGATGTTTGCCAGTCGCTCGCGCAGCGTGCCGGTGAGGTGCGCCGACATGACGAGGTAGGGCTGGCCGTCGGCTTCGCCGATGTCGTGGATGGTGACGAGCCGATCGCTGCTCACCCGGCGCATGGTTCGCGCTTCGTCGATGAAACGTCGACGC
>CALIOL010000014.1 GCA_938044705.1 uncultured Ilumatobacter sp.
CTCGACACCGAGTGGGATCGGTTTGCACCCGATGCGGAGACCGGGAAGATCTGCCGGAGTGTCGGCGGGGACATCAACAACGCGCCGTCACCGCCTCGACCCAAGCTCCCGATTCCGGTCGCATCACGCTCGGTCTCCACGACCGGGTCGACGTCGACTCAAGAAGCCTTCGGCCGCGTCCTCGCGAGCCTCGCTGATGTCGAAGGCGTCGGCGATCGCCTCGTCACGACCGCCCCCGACGTCTCGATCTCGACCAACCTCGGCGGCTTCATCAACAAGCGCGGCGTCTACTCCCACGTCGAACGAGACGACCATGGCGGCGCCGACCGCCTCCTCAAGTGGGCCCCGGCCCCTTCGGGCCAGCACATCGAACTCGGTATCAGCGAGATGAACCTGTTCATGCTGCTCGGTCAACTCGGCCTCAGCCACGACCATCACGGTCAACACCTGCTCCCGGTCGGCACCGTCTACGACCCCTTCGTCCTCCGTGGCCTCGACGCGTTCATCTACGGGATCTACAACGATGCGAAGTTCGTCGTTGCTGGAACACCAGCGGGCGTGACGCTCGCTCCTGAGGGCGGTGCGCACCAGTCGACGATCACCGCTTCGGTGGGCGCGGAGTTGCCGAACCTGACGTACTTCGAGCCGGCGTTCGCGACCGAAGTCGACTGGATCCTGTGCGACGCACTCGACCAGGTCGGCCGCGCCGACGGTATGAGTAGCTACCTGCGGTTGTCCACCCGTCCAATCGATCAGCAGCCGTTCGGCGCGGTTGCCGAGCGATTGGGAATGGACCGCCTCCGCGCCCAGGTGCTGGACGGCGGCTACCGGCTCGTCGACGCTCCGCCCGACGGCCGCCCCGGCGTCACGATCGTCACCACCGGGGCGATGGTGGCCGAGGCGCTCCAGGCTGCCGCCGAGCTCGACGCCGAAGGCGTGCAAGCAGCGGTGATCCATCTCACGAGCCCAGATCGTTTGTATCGCAGCTGGCGTGCCGGCTTCGCCACGGCGACGGCGACGGCACGCGTCGTGCGTGCTCCGAGCCACCTCCATCGTCTGATCCCGCATGCTGAGCGGAGACGACCGATCGTCAGTGTTCACGACGCTGCGAGTCACAGCCTCGCTTGGCTCGGCTCGGCGGTCGGTACGCGTCAGTACACGTTGGGGGTCGATCGCTTCGGTGAGTCCGGGACCATCGCCGATCTCCATGAACTGACCGGCATCGACGCAGGCAGTGTGGTGAACGCAGCGTTGATCGCGGTGACCGAGTCGGACGCCGACGCCGTCGATTGAGTCGCGTTCCGTCTCCGGGACGTGGGTGAGGTTCTTTTCCCCTCTGGGTTCCTGATCGCCCACTGAGAGGGTGGCAGACGCTCCGCAGGGGTCGAGCCGCACGGACACCTCACCCGCATCCGATGACGGCAACGTCACATCAACAAGGAGAACATCATGAGCGCAGGAACCTATTCAGCAACGCCCGAAGACCTCGATGCGATCGGCACGAAGCTCGAAGCACAGGTCACCATCGTCGACACGATCAAAGGAGACGTCGACAAGCAACTCGCGAACGCCGCCTGGACCGGCCCGGCCCGCGACTCGTTCCAGAGCCAGTGGACCGAGAGTTTCGTCCCGGCCCTCAACAAGTTGAACGAGGCGTTCGCCGGGACGGGCAAGGACTGTCACACCCGAGCTGAGAACACCCGCATCGCCCTCGGCTGAGCGGGTCGACGTTCGTCGCGCGGCGCTCGGGCTCGGGCTGGCTTGGTCGAGAACCGAGCGAGCTCGGGCCGATGATCGCACGTAGTCTCGGCGTGATGACAGCACGGCGCATCGACGACTTCGACATCGTGGCGTTCGACGCTGACGACACGCTGTGGAAGTGCGAGGACGGCTTCCGCAGTGCCGAAGCACGATTCGAGAAACTCGTTGCACCGTTCACGCCGGTCGGTATCGACGTGCTCGATGCGCTGCATGCCACCGAGAAGACCGACATCCCGTCCCAGGGGTATGGCGTCAAAGCGTTCACGTTGTCGATGGTGCGAGCTGCGATCACGATGACCGATGGCGCCGTCACCACCGACGTCGTTCGCCAACTCGTCGACCTCGGTGCCGCGATGCTCGTGGAGCAGGTGCACCTCCTGCCCGACGTTCCTCAGGTCCTCGAGCGTGTGGGAAGCGAAGTGCGCCTCGTGTTGATCACGAAGGGAGACCTGGTCCATCAGACCCGCAAGGTCACGACCTCGGGCATCGAACATCATTTCAGCGACATCGAAATCGTGTTGGAGAAGGATCCTCCGATCTACGCGAGGTTGCTCGATCGCTTCGGGGTGGACCCCGATCGGTTCTGCATGGTCGGCAACTCGGTGCGCAGCGACATCTTGCCGGTCATGGCGCTCGGCGCTCACGCCGTGCACATTCCGTACCATCTCACGTGGGAGCTCGAACGGGTCGACGATCACACCGAAGACGTGGTCGCGCTCGACCGTTTGGCAGACCTGCCGGGCTGGCTCGGTCTCGACTGATCAGAACGCGACGCTCGGGTTACTCAGAGTCGTCGCAGTTGAACGCGATCGATGCGGTGATCCTTGCGCTTTCGAAGGATCGCTGACGCACGGTCGCGAGTCGGCGCGATGTTGTCTCGGAGGTTGAGGCCGTTGATCGACTGCCAGATACCGCGGGCCGTATCGACAGCTTCGTCGTCGGTGAGGTCTGCGTAGTTGGAAAAGAAGCTGTCGGGATTCTGGAAGACCGATTCACGCAGCGTGAGGAACCGCTCGACGTACCAGTTCTCGATGTCGGACTCGTCCGCGTCGATGTAGATCGAGAAGTCGAAGTAGTCGCTGACGAATTCGGTCGACGACTCTCCGGTCTGCAAGACGTTGAGTCCTTCGAGAATGACGATGTCGGGCTGCTCGATGACGACGCGCTCATCATCGATGATGTCGTAGACCACGTGGCTGTACACGGGGGCCTCGACGTGTGCGTGGCCGCTCTTGATCTCTCGCAACACCCGGAGCAGCTCGCGTGTGTCGTACGACTCGGGAAACCCCTTGCGATGCATGAGCCCACGTGACTCGAGCACTCGGTTCGGATGGAGGAACCCGTCGGTGGTGATGAGGTCGACCTTTGGATGGTCCGGCCACTGGGCGAGCAAGGCCTGAAGGATGCGAGCAAAGGTGCTCTTGCCGACGGCGACCGATCCGGCGATGCCGATGACGTAGGGGACCTTCGGGGCGCGAGCGCCGAGGAATGTCGCCGACACCTTGTGCAAGTCCTGAGTGGCCGCCACGTACAGGTTGAGGAGTCGGCTCAGCGGGAGGTAGATCGCCGCCACCTCGTCGATGTCGATGCGCTCGTTGATGCCGCGGAGCCGATCGAGATCGGGCTCGCGAAGCGTGAGCGGTGTTGCTGCTCGGAGCTCTGCCCATTCGTCTCGATCGAACGACAGGTGTCGGGACTCGTCGGAGAATGCGCGAGCGGGCGTCGTCGTCGACTGCTCGGCGTCGGTCACGTTTTGAACCATAGACGGGGGCGGCTCCGCGTACCCTCTCGGCGGTGACCGTGGATCCCGACCTCGCCGATACGGTCGGTGCCGGCGCGTCGGCCGATCGCAAGCAGCGCGGCGCGTGGTTCACGCCACGACACCTCGTCTCATCTGTCGTCGAGGCCGTCGTGGACGATGACTTCGTCGAGGCTCGACGCAATCGTCCGATCAGCGTGATCGATCCGGCTTGTGGCGATGGTCGGTTTCTGGTGGCTGTTCGAGCGGCAATCGAACGCCGTGGCGGATCGGCGCGCCTCATCGGTGTGGACATCGACGCATCCACGCTCGACTCGATCGAGTCGACCGCCGGCATCGACACGGTGTGCGCTGACGCCTTGAGCACCGGCTGGCTCGACTCGGTGCAACCTGAAGGAGGCTTCGACCTCGTGATCGGGAACCCGCCGTACCTCTCGCAGATGGCGGCCGCGACGACCCGCGGCGGATCGAGCGGACGAGGTGGTGGTCCCTACATGGACGCGGCGGCTGAGTTCCTCGCACTCGGGATGGAACTGGTCGACCCCGAGGGTGGACGACTCGCGTACGTGTTGCCGCAATCGATCCTGTCGGCGCAAGACGCCGGCGAAGTGCGACGGCGAATCGACGAACGGTCGACGATGATCTGGTCGACGTGGACGGGCGAACGCGACTTCGATGCCCAGGTCGTCACCTGCGCGTTGGCGTTCGAGTTCGGGCGTCGTTTCGGCGACGCAAACGACGGCAACTGGTCCCACGTCGTCACCGAACGGTCGGGAGTTCCTGCGTTGGCGTCGGTGTTCGAACGCACGACTTCCGAGGCGGGCAGTCTGGGCGACCGCGTCCGTTTGAACGCGAACTTTCGAGACGAGTACTACGGCATGATCCCGGCCGTCGGCGATCACGCTTCGGGTCCGCCGCTGATCACCAGCGGATTGATCGATCCGGGCCGTTGTCTCTGGGGTGAGCGGCCGGTCAGATTCGCGAAGCAGCGGTTCACGGCGCCGCGTCTCGATCTCGCCGCTCTCGACGACAAGATGTCGCGGTGGGCCGAACAGCGGCTGGTCCCGAAAGTCCTGATCGCGAACCAGACGCCGATCCTGGAAGCCGTGTGCGATCCGAACGGCGACTGGCTCCCCGGCGTGCCCGTCGTGGCGGCATATCCGCACGACGCCAACAGCGCCGTCGCGACGGCGTGGGAGGTTGCCGCCGTGCTCACTTCGCCAGCGGCGTCGACCTGGGCGTGGCATCAGCGAGGCGGAACGGGCCTCGGGCCGACAGCTATTCGAGTGGGCCCAACCATGCTTGCCGAGCTTCCTTGGCCCGACGGACCGCTCGACGCTGCGATCGATGCGCTGCGGAGCGGTGACGTCGAGCGATGTGGCGCGCTTGTCGATGCGGCCTATGGGCTCAGCGCGCCTGAGCAGGAGTCCGCAATGGGCTGGTGGCAGGTGTCGCTGGACCGCATCGGGCGACGAAACTGACGGAGCCGGGTGCCTGAAGCCGCGCCATGATGTCGGGGTGACCGGACGACTCGACCTCCCCGACTTCGAGTTGGAGACCTACTTCAGTCGCTGGGAGTTCACTGCCGAGCACCACCTGACCGCGTCGGACGCAGAGTCGATGTCGATGTCGGAGCTGCTGGCCCTGGGAACCGATGACGATCGGACGGCGTTCGATCAGCTGCACCTCGGCTACACACCCACCTGGGGTACCGATGCACTGCGAGCCGCGGTTGCCGAGTCCTACTCGGGTCTCGAACCCGCCGATGTCCTCGCATTCGCTGGGGCAGGAGAAGCCCTGTTCTGGGCGATGCAACTGTTCGTCGAGCCCGGTGACCACGTCATCGTCACCGTCCCGAACTATCAATCGATCGAGTCGATTCCCGTGGCGACCGGGGTCGACGTGAGCGGCCTCCCGCTGTGGTCGGGTGATGGAGCGGACCTCGAATGGACCCTCGACCTCGAACGGTTTGCGTCGCTGCTGCGGCCCGAGACCACGCTCGTCTCGGTCAACTTCCCGAACAACCCAACGGGGTTCGTTCCGGACCACGAGACCTGGGTTGCGTTCAACGCGATGTGCAACGACCGAGGCGTCCGCGTGGTGAGCGACGAGGTGTATCGAGGTGTCGAGCTCGATCCGGCACGAACACTCGCGGCAGCCGCCGAGATCAATCCGACGGCGCTGAGCATCTCGGTCACGTCGAAGGCGTACGGACTGCCAGGGCTCCGCGTCGGCTGGGCGGTGTCGAAGGATCACGACGCGCTCGGTCGCCTCGAGCGGGCCAAGCACTACACCAGCATCTGCAACTCGGGGCCGAGCGAACATCTCGCGGTCATTGCGCTCCGCAACGCCGACGCGATTCTCGATCGCAACCGCTCGATCGTGGACTCCAACGACGCAGTGGTCACCGACTTCATGGCCAGTCATCCCGATCTGTTCGACTACGCAACACCCGACGGTGGTTGTGTGGCGTTCCCGCGATTCCTCGGACCGGAAGGCCCGACCGAGTTCTGTCGACGTGCGGTCGAGGAAGACGGCGTGTTGTTGCTCCCGAACTCCGTCTATCGATCAGGTCTGTGCGAGGTTCCCGACGATCGCTTCCGCATCGGTATCGGGCGCGTCGATGTTCCGAAATCCGTCGACGCGCTCGAACAACACGTGGCCCGGCGGGCGCACTGAGGGGAGGGTTGACGCCATGCTGATCGTCGCCAGTGACGCACACCGAGGCCATCGCTACCGCGAACTTCACAACGGTGAGATGGTCGATGGGTTCGAGCGACCCGAACGCGCCGATCTCATCGCCGAGGCACTCCGCAGCGCCGGCTACGACTTCACCGAGCCCGACCCCGTCGATCGTGAGTTGGTCGGCCGCGTGCACACGCCGGCGTACGTCGAGTTCTTGGAGACTGCCTGGGATCGCTGGACGGCAGCGGGGCACGAGGCCCCGGCTGCGATGGGATTCATGTGGCCCACCGGTGGCTTCAGCGATCGGGAACCGAGCGACATCGTCGGACTCCTCGGGAGGCACAGCTTCAGCGCCGACACCTCGATCGTGCCGGGTACATGGGATGCCGTCGCGTCGTCGGCGTCGATCGCGATGACCGCCGCCGATCGCACTCTCGACCATGGCGCAACTGCGTACGGACTGTGTCGGCCTCCCGGGCATCACGCCGGCCGCGATCGGTTCGGCGGCTACTGCTACCTGAACAACGCGGCGGTCGCAGCGCAGCGTCTGCGGGATCGTGGAATCGCGCGAGTCGGGGTGCTCGACGTGGACTACCACCACGGCAACGGCACACAGGAGATCTTCTACGCGCGCGATGACGTGGTGTTCGCGTCGATCCACGCTGACCCTGTCGAGGAGTTTCCGTGGTTCGCCGGGTTCGCCGATGAACGCGGTGCCGGCGCGGGCGAAGGAGCGAACGTGAACCTTTCGCTCCCGAGGCGAGCGAGTCGCAGCGCATGGTTCGATGCGCTCGGAACGGCGCTCGAGTCGATGAGGGCTGTTGATGGTCTCGTCGTGTCGTTGGGCGTCGACACGTTCGTCGACGATCCGCTGGGAACCTTCGCACTCACCAACGAGGACTTCGCGCGCATGGCGACCGAGATCCGAGCGGTCGACCTGCCGACCGTGGTCGTGCAAGAGGGCGGCTACGAGTCTGATGACCTCGGGCGTAACGTCGCGACCTTCCTCGCAGACTGCTGACGGCCTCTCGACCTACCGCACGGTGTGCAAGCGGTCGCCCACTCGCTCGCGCATGTCGTTCCAGCCGTTCCAGCCAGGGGATCCGGCGATCATCCACAGCAACGCGAGGCCGGCGAGTTCTGCAAGGTGTGTTGCTTCGGCAACGGCTGACCGCCCGCCGTCGGCGAGGTCGAAACCGGTGCTTGCCAGCATCGAGACGACGAGTGCCCCGACGAACGGCAGCATCCCGAAGGCTCGGTGCGGACGCCAGGCCGCGTACGCGAACCCGATCGCAAGTGCCACACCGAACGCTCCGAGGTGTCGTGCCATGTGCGTCTCGGCGCCGTCTGCCTCGCCGGAGATGAGCAAGACGATGTTCTGAGCGAACAAGACGACGGCCACCCATGCGAGTGCTGGACGCATCCACCCGCCGCGACCCAACACCGCGGGGTGCACTCGCGAGGTGACCGCCATGACAAGGTCGGGAACGGGTTCGGCGGGGCGCAGTCGAACCCGTCGTTCGACGAGGTCGAGTCGCTCGGCGAACGAGGCGCAGGCGGCACAGCTCCCGAGATGGAGGTCGAGCGAGGCCTGCTCATCGAGTGACGCTTCGCCGTCGGTCGCGACCGAGATCAACTCGAGCGCATCGTCGCAGTTGAGTTCTGGGATGTGTCGATCATCACGTTCCACGAAACATCAGGTCGCAACGCGGTCGGATTCGGTTCCCGCAATGCGAGAATGTTCATCAGATGGACCACTTGACCCGATTGCTCCTCGAGGCGCGAGATGGTGACCGCGGCGCGCTCGAGCGTTTCGTGTCCGAGACCCAAGGCGATGTCTGGAAGCTGTGCCGGTATCTCGGCGACGCGCGAGATGCCGATGACCTGGCCCAAGAGGTGTACGAGCGAGCTGTTCGTTCACTGCATCGCTACCGCGCAGAAGGGCCCGCCCGCGGGTGGTTGCTCACGATCGCGCGTCGAGTGTGCGTCGACCACTCACGGCGCGCCCAGCGCCGTCGCCGCCGCGACGCCGCGGTACTCGACAACGCAGTGGCCGGTGGAGGAATCGGAACTCTCACCTCGGTGGACGCTGCGGACCGCATTGCGCTTGGTGACGTGCTCGACGGACTGGGAGACGAGCGCCGTGACGCGTTCGTGCTGACCCAAGTGCTCGGCATGCACTACGACGAAGCCGCCGAGGTGCTCGGCTGCCCCGTCGGCACGATTCGTTCGCGTGTAGCGCGTGCCCGTCTCGACCTGGTCGAGATGATGACCGATGACACCGTCGATGACGAGTCGGCCACGGGAACCGACGGGCCCCTTCGAGCGACCTGAACCTCGTGGACGGACCTAGAGCAGTAGCGAGCAAGCGGCTACGACGAGGAAGAGTTGCCGGAGGTGCAGCCGCGGTCGCCTTGATCGTCGGCCTCAGCGCTTGTGGCGGCGAGAGCCAGTTCTCGGAGATCGCGCAACGCGGTAAGGACACCGCACTCTCCAACGGCTGTGCGTCGTGTCACGGAGCGCAGGGCCAAGGAGGCGTCGGCCCGTCGTGGGTCGACCTTGCAGGGAGCGATGTCGAGTTGAAGGACGGAAGCGTCGTCGTTGCCGACGACGCGTATCTGCTGCGCTCGATCCTCGACCCGAGCGCAGAAGAGGCAGCTGGGTTCACACTCGCCATGCCGGTCAACGGGCTGAGCGAAGCGCAAGCGGCAGACATCGTGGCGTACATCAAGGAGCTGACGAGCGATGACAACTGATCACGCACGCCGACGCATGTCCCGCCGGGGCTTCGTCGGCCTCACGAGCGCTGCGGCGCTGGTCCTGGCAGCCTGCGGCGGGTCGAGTGATTCGGAGAGCAGTGCGGAGACCTCGGACGAACCGGTTCTCTCCGGTGTGGTCCGCGAGCCGGCGCCGGTTGTCGACGGAACCGCACTGCCGTCATTGACCGACCCCGGGACCGCGGTCGAGTTCCGCGCCCAGCCAGGCGGCATCGAGGTCGTGTACTTCGGATTTACCAACTGCCCGGACGTGTGCCCGACCACGATGTCCGATCTTCGTGCTGCGCTCAACCGGATCGAGCGCGACGACCCCGGGCGCACCGACCTGGTCGACACGCTCGTGGTCACCGTCGACCCGGCCAGAGACCTGGAGGTGTTGCCGCAGTACGCCACCAGCTTCGTGAGTGACGCAGTCGCTGCCGGCACGATGGACGAGGAACTGCTGCTCGCCGCGGCCGAACCGTTCGGGGTGAGCTACGACGTGCGCACCCTCGACGACGGCACCGTCGAAGTCGACCACTCGCCGTTCCTGTACGCGGTGGACGACGAAGGCCACCTCGTGCTCACGTGGCAGTTCGGGGCCCAACCGAGCGACATCGCCAATGACCTGACGATCCTGTTGGACCAGGCCGCAGCATGACCACGAGACGACTTCTCGCACTTCTCGGCGCGGCAACGTTCGGAGTCGTCGCGTGCGGTGGTGATGCCGCCGCTGGGCCGGGACTCTCACCGACCGAGGTAGCCGGGGCAGCAACGTACGAGTACACGATTCCGGCTGGCGCAGGTGAAGCGCTCGATGCCGGAACGCCGTTGGAGATCCTGCCCGGCGAGCTCGTCACGCAGGTCGGTGAGACCATCCGCATCGTCAACGAGGACGACCGAGGACACAACGTCGGGCCGTGGTTCGTGGGAGCGAACGAGACCTTGAACCAGGAGTTCACCTCGGCCGGCGAGTTCGAAGGTGTGTGCACCGTGCATCCCAGCGGTCAGCTGATTCTCGTCGTCGAAGAGGCCTGACCGATGGCGCGGGCGCTCCGGTCAGCACTGCTCGGTGCACTGGCGGCGGTGCTGTCGGTGATCGCGTTGCCGGGCACCGTCTTCGCTGACCCAGCTGGGCCCACCGACTACCTCAGCGAGATCCGCTCGGTCGACCCTGCGACGCCATCGATCCAGCTCGAAGTGCTCGGCGGCGACTCCTTCGTCCAGCTCCAGGCCGAGGATGGGACCGAGGTCATCGTGATCGGGTATCAAAGCGAGGACTATCTGTGGTTCCGTGAAGACGGAGTCGTCCTGGAGAACCAGAACGCCCCGAGCACCTATACGAACGACGATCGGTTCGGCGGTGGCGAGATTCCCGCCACGGCGACGGCCGACGCCGAGCCCGATTGGCGCGAGGTGGGATCAGGTGGACGCTATTCCTGGCACGATCACCGCGCCCATTGGATGCAGACCATCCGCCCGGCAGGCCAGCAGGTCGGCGATCAGATCGTCGAGGGCGTCATCCCGCTGGTCGTCGACGGTGCGGAGGTCGACGTCACGGTGATCAGCACCTGGATGCCGGAGCCGTCGTCACTGCCGGTCTTCGGCGGCGCTGCTGCCGGACTGGCGGTGGCCGGGATCGCAGTAGGAGCGTTGCGTGCGGGGCGAAGGTGGATCGCGATCGTGTTGCCCGTCGCGGTGCTCGCTGTCGTGGTCGGTGCACTGCAGTACCTGAGCCTGCCGTCGGAAACCGGACCGCGTTTCCTGTGGTGGCTGCTCCCGACCGTCGCGCTCGTCGCCATGATCGTCGGTTCGATTGCCGACCAACGGGGCGCACACTTCGTGACGAAGGCGGCAGCGTTGATCGCTGGCGTTCAGCTCGTGGTGTGGGGCGTCATCAAGCGTGACGGGCTGTCCGCAGCGCTGATTCCGACCGACGCGCCCGGTTGGCTGGATCGTCTGAGCACCGCGTCGGCGATCACCGGCGGAGCGGCGTTGACGGTCCTTGCGCTGTGGACGCTGTTCGCCCAACCATCGACCGGCGGTGCTGCCACCGCACCTCGAGTCTCGGCGGCAACGATCAGCGAGGGATGACCGCGACGGTCAGCGTTGCCAGGGAGCGACGGGGCTCGCAGCACCCTCGCCGCCGGTGAACACCTCGGCGTCGCCGTCGGTGACCATCAAGGTGTGCTCGAACTGAGCGGTGCGCTTGCCATCCGAGGTGACCGCAGTCCAGTCGTCGTCCCAGATCTTGTAGTTGATCGTACCGAGGGTGATCATGGGCTCGATCGTGAAGGTCATGCCGGGCCGCATGATGATCGCGTCCTGGCGGCTGTCGTAGTAGTGCAGGATCTGGATGTCGGTGTGGAACTGCTCGCCGATGCCGTGCCCGACGAACGCCTTCACCACGCCGTACTTGTACGGCTTCACGTGCGTCTCGATGGCCCGGCCGATGTCGGAGAGCGGACGACCGGCCTTGGCGGCTTCGATCCCCTTCCACATCGCTTCCTCGGTGACCTGCACCAGCTTGCGGCTCTCGGGGTCGACCTCGCCGACGAAGAACGTGGCGTTGGTGTCGCCGTGGACACCGCCGATCCAACCGGTGACGTCGATGTTGCAGATGTCGCCTTCCTGCAGTGGACGCGAATCGGGGATGCCGTGGCAGATGACCTCGTTGATCGACGTACAGCACGCCTTGGGGTAGCCGTGGTAGTTGATCGTCGACGGGTACGCACCGAGTTCGATGAAGCGATTGTGGACGTACAGGTCGATCTCTTCGGTCGTGACGCCGGGTGCGACCATCTCGCCTGCTTCGCGCAGCACGGTCGAGGCGACCTTGCCGGATTTGCGCATGGCTTCGATGATCTCCGGCGACTTGATGCGACCTTCGTCCCAGGGCTGGTACTCGCCGGTGTCGGCATACGGCGGGCGAGCGATGTGATCGGGGACCGTGCGCATCGGCGTCACTTCACCCTGGAGCACGCGACCTTCGAGCTTCTTGTGGCAACGCTTGTACTTGCGTCCGCTCCCACACCAACACGGTTCGTTGGCCTGAGGGAGGGCGATGGGAGCCGTGGCGATGCTCATGAACTCCAGGATACGGCGCGAAATCTCTCGGGACGAGCGCGCGCATGTCATGAGAGAATCAGGTCATGTCCGTCACCGATGCGAAGTACGTCAGCCTCACCACGAACAAGAAAGACGGCACGACGAAGTCGCTGCCGGTCTGGATCGCCGATTTCGGCGACGGGACGATCGGTTTCACCACGTCGTCGTCCAGCTACAAGGTCAAGCGAATCGGCAACGACCCACGCGTGACGTTGCAGCCGAGCAACTCGAAAGGGGTCGTGACGCCCGGTTCGCAAGAGGTTGCGGGAACCGCAGAGGTCGTCACCGGTGCGGAGTTCGAGAAGTGTGCGTCCGTGCTGAAGAAGAAGTACAAGCTGCAGTACACGGCGATCACGCTGGTCGGCAAGGTCGCCAAGTTGTTCGGCCGAGGGTCGGGTACTGACTGTGCCGTGAAGATCACACTGACGTGACCGACCACATCGACCTGGATTGGTTCGAATGGCATCGGCGCTATGAGCCGCAGAGCGGATCGCATCTTCGCCGTCGGTTGCAGGTGGTCCAGGATCTGCTGAGCCGAACGCTGTACGAGTGTCGCCCGGGGCGAATTGCGGTCGCCAGCCTGTGCGCCGGTCAAGGAGACGACCTGTTCGGTGTGCTCGGCGGTCACCGCCGAGCAGACGATGTCGACGCACTGCTGGTCGAACTCGACGAACGAAACACCGCCGAGATCGATCGACGTGCGGCGGCTGCGGGTTGTGGCACCGTTCGTTCGCTGAGGGCGGACGCAGGGGACGCCGACGTGCTCAGCTCGGTTGCTCCGGTGGACGTGCTTCTGCTGTGCGGCATGCTCGGGAACATCACGATGCTCGACGCGGAGCGAACAATCGCTGCGATACCGATGCTCGTCCGGCCGGGAGGAACCATCGTCTGGACTCGGCGCAACGTGCCGGTCGATCAGACACCGCGGTTGCGGTCGGCGTTCGATGCTGCGGGGTGTGTCTCCGTGGACTTCGTCGCACCACCTGGTGACAAGTTCACCGTCGGCCTCGAGCGTTTCGAAGGGCCTGGCTCAGCATTCGAGCCGGGGCACCGACTGTTCGACTTCGTCGGCTTCCCCAAGCTGGCGGCTCTCGGCGAGTAGCCGACGCCGCATCGGCACTGCGGTCAGGCAGCGGGAAGCGACCAGATGAGGTGCTCGAGTAGGAGTCGCTCGTTCGGGTTGCGCTCCAGCGCTTCGAGTGCTGCGTGGATCGAGCGGACGGCCCCGACGGTTTCGTCCACGTCGGCTCCTCCGGCGGTCAACGCGTCGCGATAGGTGGCGGCCATCGTGGCGAGCCCAGCACGCAGCTCGTCCGTGCGATGGCGGCGGAGCTCGCGCTTGTGCCGGTCTTCCAGCTGTTTCTTGCCGCTTCCGCGTTCGCCGAACTCCTTGATTCTGGCTGTCAGCTCAGCGACCTCGGCCTCATGGCGCGTGGAGAGCGGCTCGGCAGCGGCGTCGATCATGGCGAGCAGGTCGCGAGCCAGCCCGGTGGCGATTGCTCCGGAACCGTCGACGGTCTTCGACACGGCGAGGAAGGCTTTGCGTCGCTCGGCGAGTCCGGGGTCCGTGGCGAGCAAGCGTGCGCGATCGAGATCGCCCAGCGCGGCTTTGGAGGCTGCTTGAGCCTCGACGGGGCCCACACCTTCGGTGAGTAGACGCGCTGCGATCACGCCGTCAGCGATGGAGCGGAAGTCGATACGGGCGCAGCGAGACGAGATGGTGATCAACTCGTGAGGCACGAAGTCGGCGCAGATCACGAACATCGTCGACGGTGGAGGCTCTTCGATGGTCTTCAGCATCAGTGCTGCGCCCTCGGGTCGGAGCAGGTGGAACTCATCGAGAATCAGCACCTTGCGGTCGCTCTCGGTCGGCGCCAGCGATGACACGCGAACGATTTCACGCGCCTGATCGGCGGAGATCGATGGCCCGGTTCGGCGCACCTCGCGCACATCGGGATGTTCACCCGCCAGAGCGAGTCGCGCATCGCGCTGTTCCGGGTCATCGTTCCCGCTGATCACCTGGCCAGCGAAGGCGCGAGCCGCTTCCCATTTCGTCGAGCCCGGAGGTCCGACGAAGAGGTACGCGTGCACCGGGCCGTTCTCCGCGGCGGCTTTCAGTTTCTCGATCGCCCCGGCTTGGCCGACGACGTCGTCCCACACCGAGCTCACGATGCACTCCCGCGTGCGGCGAGCGCGTCTCGGATCTGCTCTGCGACGTCGCTGATCGACCCGACCGCGGCGACGGTGATCCAACGATCGGCGTCAGCGGCTGCCATCGTGCGGAATCCATCGATCACTCGCTCGTGGAAGGCATCGCCCGCCGCCTCGAACCGATCGAGTTTGCGGCGCGACATACGTTCGGCGATGACCTCGTCGGGCGTATCGATGAAGACGACGACCTCGGGCCACAACCCATCGGTGGCCCACTCGTTGAGCTTGCGAACCTCGTCGATGTCCTGCTGGCGGCCGTAGCCCTGATACGCCAGCGTCGAGAACACCGACCGGTCGCTCACGATGGTCTTGCCAGCATCCAGCGCAGGACGTACGACTTCAGCGATGTGCTGGGCGCGGTCGGCAGCAGCGATGAGTGCTTCGGCACGAGGGGTCAGGTGGTCGTTAGCGGTGTCGTGCAGGATCTCTCGGAGCCGTGACCCGATGTCGGTGCCTCCGGTCTCGCGTGTGAGCACCGCGCCGATCGACTCGGCGTACTTCGCTGCTTGCGTCGACTTGCCACAACCCTCGGCCCCTTCGAACGCGATGTACCTGGGTCGACTCACGAGCTTTCAGACTACTGATCGAGACATCGACGGAGACGAGAAGCGTCAGTCGTTGAGGTCGGTGACTTCGACTGCGGGCTTTTCGGTCTCCGCTGCGGTCTTCTTCGCAGCGGCCTTCTTCTTTGCCGGCGACTTCTTCTTCGCAGCTTTCTTCTTCGCTGCGGTCTTCTTCTTGGCGGCCGCCTTCTTCTTCGTGGCCTTGGCCTTCTTCGCGCCCTTGCCGCCCTTCGCGATGATCGCCTCGCGACGGATCGCCAACAGTTCGTAGGCGCGTGCCTCGCTCACTTCTTCGAGGCGGTCGCCCTTGCCGAGCGACGCGTTGGTCTCACCGTCGGTGATGTAGATCCCGAAGCGGCCGTCCTTCGCGACCACCGCCTTCTCGCTGACCGGGTCGGTACCGAACTCCTTGAGCGGCTTGGCCGGCTGGCGCCCACCGCGCTTGTACACCTTCGGCTCGGAGAAGATCTTCGACACCTCGTCGAGCGTGATCGTGAACAGTTGCTCTTCGGAGTCGATGTTCCGATAGTCCTTGTCCTTGCGGACATACGGCCCGTACCGGCCATTGTCGGCGTAGACCGGTTCACCATCGGCGGGATCGTCGCCGACGTGTCGTGGCAGCGACAGCAGCTTCTCGGCGTCCTGCATCGTGATGGTCTCGAAGACCATCGTCGAGAGCAGGCTCGACATCTTCGGCTTTTCCATGCCGGGAGGTGGGTTGTCGTGGTCTCCCCACTGCACGTACGGCCCGAAGCGGCCGTTCTTTGCGAAGACGGGCAAGCCGTCCATCTCGCCGATGGGGTCGTCGCCCTTCGGAGCGTTCAAGAACTCGATGGCCTTGTCGACCGTGAGCTCGTCGGGTGCCATGTTGTCGGGCAGCCCGGCGGTGTCCTCGCCGCGCTTCACGTAGGGCCCGTAACGGCCCGGCTTGACGACGATCAATTCGCCGTTCTCGTCGTTGCCCAACGGGAACGTGTTGATCTCGGCAGCGTCGATCTCGTCGAGGTTCTCTTCGACCAGCCGCTTGAGGCCGAGCAACGCATCATCTGCCGAGCCCGCCTCGGCGGTGATCGCTGGAACGTCGTACTCCTCGCTCTTGCCCCAGTAGAAGCGAGTGAGCCAGTCCGCCTTCTGACGGTCGCCGCGTGAGATCGCGTCCAGGTCTTCTTCGGTCGACGCGGTGAAGTCGTAGTCGACGAGCGCGTCGAAGTGCTCCTCGAGGAGACGGATGACCGCAAAGGCGGTCCAGGTCGGAACGAGCGCCTGGCCCTTCTTCCACACGTAGCCGCGGTCCTGCACGGTCTGGATGATCGACGCCCACGTGGACGGTCGGCCGATACGCAGCTCTTCGAGCTTCTTCACCAGCGATGCTTCGCTGTACCGCGCGGGCGGCGACGTGGTGTGGCCGACCGGGGTGATCGACTCGGTGGGCACCGTGTCGCCGACCGTCAGTGCGGGCAGCAGTGCTTCTTTGTCGGCAGCGTCGTCCCCGCGCTCTTCGGTCGATGCCACGTAGACGGCGCGGTAGCCGGGGAAGGTGATCGTGGTGCCCGATGCCGAGAACTCGCAGTCGACGATTTCGCCGGTCGTGCGGTCGGTTGCCGGAGCGGTCAGGCGCACGCTCACGGTCACACCGGTCGCGTCGGCCATCTGGGACGCGAGCGTGCGTTGCCAGATGAGGCGGTAGAGCGCCAGCTCTTGGCTGTTGATCTCCGTCGAGACCGAGTCAGGCGACCGGTACGGCGTCGTGGGGCGAATCGCCTCGTGAGCGTCCTGGCCCTGCGTCTTCTTCTTGTACTGCTTCGGTGCAGCGTTCAAGTACTTCGAGCCGTACTCGCTGGTGACGGCCTGGCGGGTGGCGTTCATTGCCTCGTCGGACAAGATCACGTCGTCGGTACGCATGTAGGTGATGAAGCCCCGCTCGTACAGGCCCTGGGCAACACGCATGACCTGACTGGACGACAGACGCAGCTTGCGACCACCCTCCTGCTGCAGCGTGGAGGTCATGAACGGCGCCTTGGGCGACGAGCGGTACGGCTTGTCTTCGACCGAGCTGACCGTGAACGTGGACTCACCGAGGCTGTCGGCCAAGCCCCGCGCACGGGCTTCGTTCAAGACGGTGACCTTGTCGCTCGACTGGCCCTTCTCGTTGAAGTCCTTGCCGCTCGCGACGCGATCGCCTGCGACCGACAGCAGCTTCGCGTCGAACGACGGGCTGCTTGCTGTGACGACGTCGATGTCCCAGTAGTCGGCTGTGACGTAGGCAATGCGCTCACGCTCGCGCTGCACGATGAGCCGGACCGTCGGTGACTGGACGCGGCCCGCAGACAGGCCACGGTTGACGCGGCGCCACAGCACCGGGCTGACCTCGTAGCCGTAGAGGCGGTCGAGGATGCGGCGCGTCTCCGCGGCGTCGACCATGCCGTAGTCGATGCCGCGCGGGTTCTGCACCGCGTGGTCGATCGCGGTCTTGGTGATCTCGTGGAACACCATCCGCTTCACGGGGACCTTCGGCTTCAGGTACTCGAGGAGGTGCCAAGAAATGGCCTCGCCCTCGCGATCCTCATCGGTTGCGAGATAGAGCTCCGAAGCGTCCTTCAGTGCCGCTTTGAGTTCTTTGATGACCGTCTTGCCGCGCTCGGTCAGCTCATAGGTCGGCTTGAAACCATTCTCGGTGTCGATGTTCAGGCCCTTGGAAGGAAGGTCGGACACGTGACCCACCGAGGCGCGAACGTCGTAGTCGCTCCCGAGCAACTTGGTGAGTGTTTTCGCCTTTGCGGGTGACTCGACGACGACGAGGGGCTTCGACATGGGTGCCTGTGTGTGTCTTTCCGGTTCTTGACCTCTGGCGGACCGATTGCGGGTGACGATATGGGACGTCAGCCCGTTTCACATGAATTCCTCCGCGCGATCGCCCTCAGCGAGGGGGCCCGGGGTACGCCTGCAGCGTACGATCGACCCGTGGAACCGGACGGGCCGGACGGGCCGGACTCGCTGTTGGACAGCCCCTGGCGCCCCGATGCAGATGTCCGCTTCGAGCACCCTCCGATGCGCCCGTTCGACCGTGCCGACGGTGCCTCCGGCGAGACTCCGGCCGACGATTCACATGTCGCTGACCGCGCAGCGGGTCCGATCGCCGCGGGCTCGCACGAGACGGATCGGCGGTTGCATCTCGGCGTCGCTGGCGGGCTCCTCGTCGGTCTGTTGGCGATCGGCAGCGTGGTATGGGCCACCGGTGCAGCGACCTCGCCCGATGCCGTGGGGCTCATGGTGCCGACGATCTCTGATGCCGCAACGCCGGTCGACACCGCGGTGAGCGTCGTGAACGACGGGCTCCCGCTCGGCGCGGCGGCGCTGAACCCCTGCGGTGGGGCCAGGCTGCCGACCGAGCTGGACTTCGCATGGTCGGCAGGTCTCCCCGGTGTGCGTTCGGTTCGGTCAGACATGGCGATCAGCGAGCAGAGCGTCGTGGCGATCGTCGGCCTTGCCGCACCGGACGCAGCACCGTCCGATCCGGCCGAGCTGATCGCCTTGGAGCTTGCGACGGGTGCGATCCGCTGGCGGTCGGGCCTGGGACCCGGTGGGTCGAGTCAACAGGTCCTCGGCGTCGTCGACGGGGTGGTGATCGTCGAGCAGAAAGCTCCTGATCGGTCGTTCACGGGTTTCGTCGCCTTCGACGAGGCCGATGGCTCAGAGTTGTGGAGCCTGCAGTCGCCGGCGCCGAGCCAGGTGCATCTCGGCGACGAAGTGCTGGTCTTCGAGACGCCAGTCGATCCGACCATTGCCGAGTCCGGTGATGACCCCTCACTCACTCGCCAGGTCACCGTCGTGGATCCGATGACGGGTGAGGCAGGTCTCACACACGTCGGCGTGTACGCGTCGATCGAGCCGGGTCCGCTGCTCGTGATCCGAGCGGGTGGCAAGGTGCTGGGTGCCGACCTGTCCGCCGAGGATGCGTCGTTCTCGGTGCTCGGAACGCTCGACGTCGACGAAACGCTGTTCGCGGTGTCCGGCGGCACCGTGCTCAGCATCGATGCATCCGGAACGGCCGTGCGTTCGTCTCGCGGCCAACGGGTCGCGACGATCACCTTCGAACCGCTCGGAGATGTCATGGCGCCCGATTCGATCGTCGATATCGAACCGCTGGGAGGTTTCGATCTGCTGATCTCCAGTGACGACGCGGTGTTCGGCGCGTCACAGAACCTGCCTCGGTATGCGCTGCGATGGCAGGTGCCGGGCGATGTGCTCGAACGCACTCCCAGTGATCGCGGATCGATCGTGCTCGTCGAGTCGCCATCGGCCGACGAGCAGTTCGTCATCGATGCCTCCACCGGTCGCACCATCACGTCGGTGCCCGACGTCGTCGGTCGATGGTCGGCGTTCTCGATGACCGCGAACGGCGTGGTGGTCCTCGAACGCGATGGAGCGAGCGCGACACGTGTGGCGTACGACCTCGACGGAAACGTGGTGTGGGAGCTCGCCGGATCAGGTCCGATCGCCGTGGGAAGCGGCGTCGTGGTCGACATCGATGCGCGCTCGGACCCACTGGGCGTTGGAAGCGAACCGACCCGGCTGATCGCGTACGCCGACGCCGCTGACCCGACCACCGCAGTGGACTGCTCGTCGGACGGGAGCCTCGGTGACGGATGATTCGAATGCAGCGGTGTCGCCAGACTCCGATGCGCTGTGGAAACCCGCCGACGAGTCCGACTCGCGCGAGGCCACTGTCGATGTCAGCGCGAGGCAGGCTCCGGCGGCCGACGACCGTGGCGGTCGAGTCGAGCACAACAGTCCGTGGAGCCCGGAGTCCACCGCAGTCTTCGACGAGGTCTCGACAGCGCGACGCAATGCTGACGCGACCACGCCGCCGATCGACGCACGCGCAGGTGGCAGTCGAATCGAGGTGAACGAACCGGTGACGTCGGCTCCGACGCGTCGCTCGCGCCGCCGCCGATGGTTCGCGTTCGTCGTTGTCGGCGTCGTGTCGATCGTGGCGATCGTGATCGGGCGTTCGGTGCTGACCACCGACCTCGTTGGCGACACGGCGGCTCAGCTGGAAACCATGAGCGTCGACGGGAACGATGCTGGTGTCATCGCACGGCCCGCTGACTCGCTGGTACCCGACCCGTTCGCCGGAGCAGACCCACGTCGGCTCCCGGCGCAGCTGGACCAGCAATGGCGCGCCGAGCTCGCAGATGTCTCCGCAACGGGGCAGACGCAACTGAGCGTGCTCGACGATGGCGCCGTCGTGGCGGTCTTCGACGACACGTCAGTCGCCGACGGCCAGCCAGCTTCCGTGATCGTGCTCCTCGACGGCATCGACGGATCGGAACGGTGGCGAACCCCGTTCGACTCGCAGGCGAGATCGTTCGACATCCTGGGCGACTTCGGCGACGTGATCGTCTTCGAGCGGCTGGACACCGAGAACCGATCGGTCCTCGGTGTCTCGGAACAGAGCGGCGAGTTGCTCTGGGTCCGAGAGACCAACGACCCAGGGGTGCATGTCCGTCTCGAAGGGACGCCGCTCGTTGCTCGAGTGTCCTTCACCGTGAACGCGCGCCTCACCTTCATCGACCCGAACTCGGGTGACGAGATCGCACGCGTCCCGGGGCGTTTGTTCGCCACCGACTATCTGGGCACGTGGTACGTGCGGAACTCGGCGACGGTCTCAAAGCTCGATCTTCGCGACGGATGGAGCCCTCCGACGCCGTTCGGAACCCTGTGGGTCGCCGACAGCGAGCCTGCGTCCGTGGTCGATGGGCAACTCATCGCGATCGACGACGGACGGCTCGAACGACTCGATCAGGACGGGGCGCCCACGAACGTCGCCACGATCGGCGCAGCCGGTTCGGGAGGATTCGCAGGCCTGGACACCGGGGCGAGCTTCACGCAGCTCTCCCCGATGGTGGACGATTCGTTCGTCATCGTGGGGCCGCGTTCGGTGTTCGGTGCCGTGCTCGACGAGAGCGGCGACGCAGACGTGCGATGGCGCGCAACCGGATCACCGATCGAGTCTCGACCGACGGATCGAGGACTTGCGCTGGTGGTGGCGACGGAGGGAGGGGGTTCCCAAGGGGTCATCGACGCGTCGACCGGTGCCGAGATCACCGTCGTCGAGATGGTGCCGGGCTCGGTCGACGCGCTGCGGTTGGTCGGCAACGGCGTCGTCGTCACGCGGTCAGCGGAGCTCGGGACGGAGCGGGTGGGCCTCGACCTCGATGGAAACCGGCTGTGGTCGCTCGTGGGTGACGGGCCGCTGGAGATCGGTCCGGGTGTCGTCGTGACCTACGCGCCGAGCGACGCCGGCGTGGCGATCACCGCATACGGCGACTCGCCATCGTGATCGGTTCCGACCCGTTACGGTCGGGAGGACATGGCAGACGATCTCGCACCATCCGAGCGACTCGGGTGGTCCGGCGCGTTCGAGGAGGCCTGGCACGGGCTCGATCGACCGGGCGCTCCAGCTCGCGTCACACGACTCGACCGAGGGTGGTCGACGGCAGCACGAAACCTGGACCAGGCGACGGGAACCGAAGAGCCTGTTCGGCTGCGCAATATCGGCGCTGACGTCGCCGTCGGCGACTGGATCGTGCCGAGCGAGGACGGCGAGCGCGTCGAGCACGTCCTGGAGCGCACCTCCGGGTTCACGCGGCGGGCGTCGTTCGACGGCATGCGTGCGGTGTCGCACACGCTGGCAGCGAACATCGACGTGGTCTTTCTTGTCCATGCGCTCGGTTCACCGCCGAGCCCGCGCCGCCTCGAGCGTGAGCTCGTGCTCGCGTTCGATTCCGGCGCTGAGCCGGTGGTCGTGTTGACCAAGACCGACCTCGTCGACGACCCCGAGCCGATGCGCGCAGCGCTTGCCGAGGTCGCACTCGGTGTCCCGGTCCTCCTCGCCAGCGGGATCACCGGCGACGGCATCGATGCGATCAGGGCGTATGCCGCTGGCAACCGAACGCTCGCGTTTCTCGGTGCATCCGGTGTGGGCAAGTCCACCTTGGTGAACGGTCTCGTCGGCGACGCGCTCCAAGCCACGTCCGAGGTACGCGAAGGCGATCAGCGCGGGCGGCACACGACCGTTGCCGCGGAACTCGTCCCCATGCCCGGTGAGGGTTGGTTGATCGACACGCCCGGCGTGCGGGCGGTCTCGTTGTGGCTGTCGGGCAACGGCATCGAGCGTGCCTTCGCAGATGTGTTCGACCTGATGGACGGTTGTCGCTTCCGTGACTGCAAACACGACCGGGAGCCGGGTTGTGCTGTGCAGGCAGCGATCGCCGACGGCGAGCTGGACCCCGTCAGGCTGAGCGCGCTGGAGGCGCTGATCGACGAAGAAGAAGCGCTGGAGAAGGAACAGAAGGCACGCGAGAAAGCAGCGGATCGGCGCTCGAAGGACAAGCGTCGTCCCGAAGCTGACGAGTTCGACGGAATGAGGGACTGATGGGATTCGGGGCGAAACGAGGCGACAAGGAGCTGGCTGCAGCAGGCGGTCGGGGAGCCCTGGCACCGAACGGGAAGCCGGTCGAGTCCGTCTGGGACTTCCCGCGACCGCCCTCGGTCGAGCGCGTTGACTGGCGCATTCGAGTCGTGCACGCTGGCGAGACGATCGTCGACGCACCGCACGCGATGCGGGTTCTCGAAACGAGCCAGGCGCCGGCGTACTACGTCGCGTCCGACTTCGTGGCGTTCGATCTCCTCGAGGCGGTTCCGCGCCAGTCTGGGTGCGAATGGAAGGGCGTCGCGAGTTATGCGAACGTCGTGGTCGGATCGTCGATCGCGGCCGAGGCGGCGTGGACGTACCCGCAGCCGACGCCCGCGTTCGAGCCGATTCGAGATCATTGGGCGTTCTATGCCCAGGCGCTCGACGAGTGCTGGGTCGACGACGAGCAGGTCGACCCGAACGACGGCAGCTTCTACGGCGGTTGGATCACGAACAATGTCACCGGCCCCTACAAGGGCGCCGCCGGCACGATGTTCTGGTGAGGTGTACGAGTCAGAGGCTGTCGAGTGACCAGCCGGCTCCCGATTCGTCGATCGTGCGAAACCAGTAGTTGGTCATCACGACCGCGGCGATCGGGAGCGGGCCGTAGATGTGAGGGAAGAGCACGTCGCTGCCGGGTGACGGCGGTTCCCACTTGATCTCGGACGGAACCTTCAGTTGGTCGACCGTGAGGAGGACCAGCTGGTCGACGTCGGCGTAGAAGCGGTTCGCAGTTGCTTCCACCTGGTCCCGGGTCGAGAGATGAATGAAGCCGACCTCCGCGAGCGTTTGCCCGCGTGTGGACATCGTGTACTCGCCTGTCTGGAACGCTGCCGCCCAGTCATCGGGCATCGCGGCGTGGAACAACGGCTGATCATCGGTACTCACGGCGCAGAGCTTGCCCTACAACTCACCCGAATCGAGCAGGCGTCGGACTTCCACGGCGCGCTCGCGTACGGCGGGCAGGTCGCTGAGCTTCTCCGAGGCGCGCACCTGGCGCGCGATGCGCGGGTTCTTCACGAACCGGTCGTGATGCCGAGCGAGGAAGTCCCAGTACAGCGTCGTGAACGGGCACGCGTCATCACCCGTGCGCTTCTTGCGGTCGAATCGGCACGGCTTGCAGTAGTCGCTCATCTTGTCGATGTAGTTGCCGCCGGCGGCGTACGGCTTGGTGGCCATCTTGCCGCCGTCTGCCCACTGACTCATGCCGATCACGTTCGGCAACATGACCCACTCCGCGCCGTCGATGAAGTTCGACCACATCCATTCGGTCATCGCCCACGGGTCGACGCCGTGAAGCATCGACAGGTTGCCGAGCACCATCAGTCGTTGGATGTGGTGGTTGTAGGCCTTGTCGTGCAACGTTTCGACGCAGTTGCTCACGCAGTTCATCTGGGTGCTCGCCGCACCGGTGAAGGCCGGTGGTAGCGGGCGGTCGGCGCCGAGCGCGTTGGCCGAGCGATAGTCCGGCATCCACAGCCAGTAGACGCCCCACACGTACTCGCGCCAACCGATCACCTGGCGGATGAACCCTTCGGCGGAGTTGATCGCCACGTCACCGCGGTCGTAGGCGTCCTGCACGGCGTCGCACACCTCGTCAGGCATCAGGAGGCCGATGTTCATGTACGGCGAGAGCACCGAGTGCGCGAGGTGCCATGAGCGTTCGACCATCGCGTCTTCGTGTGGTCCGAACTGGGGGAGCACGTTGTCCACGAAGTGCTTGAGGCGCGCAAGCGCAGCGCGTCGAGACGTTGCCCAGGTGCCGTCAGGCTCGGCGCCCCACAGCTCGCCGCCGTGTTCGTCGGCGGCTGCTTCGAGATCGGTGATCACCTGCCGGTCGACGTCGTCGAGCTGCGAGGTCTGCGGGTCGGCCCACGGGTTGGCGTCGCCCTTCGGTGGCGGCTCGCGGTTCTCGTCGTCGAAGTTCCAGCGCCCGCCGCCGGGCTCGCCGTCGTCGTTCATCAGGTAGCCGAGTCGCTTGCGCTGTTGCCGGTAGAAGTCCTCCATCTTGAAGCTCTTCTTGCCGTCGGCCCACACAGCGAAGTCCTCGTAGTGGCAGAGGAACTGGTTCGACCGCACGACGGCCACCTCGAGTTCGCGCAACATCTCGAGGCCGTCGTAGCTTGCCGGCTCGGTGGCGACCACCTCGTCGGGGTCGAACTCGGCGACATGGGCACGGAAGCCGTCGCGCAGCGAATCGGCTCGTCGGTAGTCGACGGTGAACCCGGCATCGGTGAGTTCGTCGGCGAAGCGACGCATCGACGCGATGACGAAGTGGGCGCGTTGACGGTGCCACCGTTTGGAGGTGACCTTGGCGATCGATTCGACCATCAGGACGCGACAGGTGGCCGGGTCGGCGTCGGCGAGCGCTCCGATTCGACGATTCAGTTGGTCGCCGAGCACCCACACGGTCTGCATGCGTCGATGTTGCCCCACCGGAGACCTTTCGCAAACTCGTGCGCGCAGTTCGACGAGGTCGCGTCACGGTGGCTCGATGGCCATCGTCGCGGTCGCAGTGTGGCGGATCGGACCGATGGCCGACCCGATGATCGCGATGTTCGTGGGGTCGACATAGGTGACCGTGACCGAGACGGTCGTGCCGTCCGAGGAAACCGACACCTCCATCGGAAGCGCAACGGCGCGTCGGGCTGCCGCTTCGGCGGACGCTGCAGAGTCGGCTGACACCGCAGCAGCGCGGGCGCCTTCTCGAGCCGCCAGCTCGACAGCGACCTCGTTGCGGACCGACACGCCGACCTGCGCGATTGCCAGCATCACCACGACGATGAGTGGAAGGGCGACGGCGAACTCGACGGCGGCCTGACCGGTGTCACGGTGATGCGATGGGGCGGCGTGTCGGTCCAGCATCGGGTCAGACCTTGTCGATCACCGAGTCGATGACGCGGTTGAAGAGCTGACTGATCCGTGCCGCTCCGCCTCCGGCTGTTGCCCATGCGATGACGAGCAGCGCAACGAGAGCTGCCGCGAGCAACACGAGCGCATATTCGGTCGTGGCCTGACCGCGGTCGTCGGTCCATGCGGTGCGGTTGCGGTCGACGAGGTCGCCGATCACATCGGCGGTTCGGTGACCGAGCGCTACGCCGGCGTGGTGAATGGTGATGGCGAGCATCAGCACAGGGGTGGTGTCGAACATGGCGACTCCTTGAAGGGTTCGAGACGGCGTTCGCCGTCGCAGAGTGTGGACCGAGCGTCGAAGCGGGCGTGTGGCCGAGAGGGAACGAGTCGAGTCAGAAACCGGTGTCGTCGAGTGACGACAGGGCACCGAGAACGGCGGGAACGATGGCGATGAGGACGAAGGAGGGGAGCGTGCAGACGACGAGTGGAAACGACATGCGGATCGGGAGTTTGCGAGCGTCCGCCTCCGCCTGTCTGACGCGCCGTTCGCGGACGTCCACCGAGAGTTGCTCGAGTGCGCCTGCGATGGGAGTGCCGTACCGTTCCGCCATCGCCAAGGTGTCGGCAACGACGTTCGCTCCCGAACCCACGGTCTCGGGGAGCGCCTGCAGCGCGTCGGCGAGGGGCTCGCCGCGCGACCGACGACGATCGACCTCAGCAAACGCCGGCCGGATCGGAGCCGGTGCCCGTTCGGTGAGCATCGAGATGGCTTGGTGCGGAGTCATCCCTGCGTTGATGACGAGGATCAGCATCTCGATCGCGTCGGGGAGGGCCGCGTCGACAGCGGCTTGTGTTCGGCGCCGTTCGAGGAAATCGGCGACATGCGGCCACCCAAGGAGTCCGATGCCGAGCGCACCGGTCACTGGCACACCGAGCAAGAGGATCGACATCACGGCGCCGACTCCGAGAGCCAGCGGGCGCCGATATCTCGGAGCGTCGTCACGCTGGTGCTGGAGCGCCTCGATGTCGAAGGGCGATCGATGGATGTTCGGTCGCGCGCAACTGGCGAGAACGAGCAGCACGGCGAACGACGACAGCGCTGCGGCGCTCAACATGGGCGCACACCGTTGTTGCCCTGCGCGACTCGGCGCATCCACACGGCACCGATGGTGTTCACGACCAGCCCGAGCGACACGGTTGCGGCCCCAGCTGTCGACGCGATCACCGAACGGACGTCGCCATCCGTCGCAACGAGCAGCGCGAGGACTGCGATCGGTACCGAGGTCAGGACGCGGGCCGACATCTTGGCCTGAGCGCTGTGCGCGGCCCGCTCCAGGTCGTCAGACGCTCGCTGTCGCATCGTCACGGCAAACCGGTCGAGCGGAGCCGCCGCCGACCCTCCGAGCGAGGCGGTGGCGGCGAGGACCGCCGACATCGCAACGAGTAGCTCGATTCGATTGCTGCGCTGCTTCTTCTCAGTGGCCGAGGCGACCAGATCGTCGGCCCATTCGTCGCACGCATCGGCGACCGAGGCACCGCGATCGAGCCAGTGGCGCAGTGACGCCGAGCGTTGCGCGATGACGGTGTCGGTCGGCAACGTGTTGGACAGCGCAGCACGCAGGGTGGACCCGTGGCGCAACGCACGGCTGAGGTCATCGGACCAGCTGGCGAGCGCAGCCGGCTTCACCCCTTTCGGGGTGCTCCAGAGCCTTCGAGTCATCCGAGAGGTGCGACGGCGTGGTCCGGAGCGCGCCTCGGGGAGCGGTGGCCTGCGAACCGGTCGACGGTGCGGTGGTGCTCCCAATGCTGCAGCCGAGACGAACGCGACGATGCTCACCAGCAACGTGGCGGCGGCGGTGGTCATCGCCGGCCTCGCTCGAGGGCCGAACACGTGACGAAGTGATCGTCGCGCAGCTCGCCCAACGTCCGCGTCTGCGGTGTTGAGTCGACACTGCCGGGAGGTGGTGCGACCACCTCGGAGATCGTCGAGACCCGGCGGCATCCGTCGACGCGATCGACGTGGATGATCACGTCGATGGATCGAGCGAGCTGCTGGCGGACAGCTGCGAGTGGCCACTGAGGTGCTGCTTGGAGCACGAGCGATTCCAAACGCAGGAGTGCATCGAGTGGGCTGTTGGCATGACACGTCGAAAAGGAGCCGTCGTGGCCGGTGTTCATCGCCTGCGTCAGCGCCAAACACTCGTCTGAGCGCACCTCGCCGACGACGAGACGATCCGGTCGAAGACGCAACGCCGTTCGCACCAGGTCGCCGAGCGTGATGACCGTGACACCGTCAGCCGAAGCCGGGCGAGCTTCGAAGCGGACTTGATGGGGTGCGCGGCAGGGAAGCTCCGTGGTGTCTTCGAGCACGAGTAAGCGGTCCGCCGGATCGATGTGGTCGATCATGGCGGCGAGCAGTGAGGTCTTCCCCGAAGATGTGGAGCCGCTCACGATGACGTTGCAGCGCGTCTCGACGATCTGATGGATGAGCTGCTGGCCGGTGGCGTCGGTGAAGTCGTTGAGCGGGCGGACTGCCGAAGCGAAACGACGGATGGACAGTGACGACCCACCGACCGCAACGGGAGCAACCACCGCGCAGACCCGTGATCCGTCGGCGAGGCGAGCATCGACGATCGGACTGGTTCGATCGACGCGACGTCCGATCGGCGCGAGGATGCGTTCGATCAGTTGATCCACGCTGGTCCCTGTCAGGTGGCCAGCGTGCTCGACGCGCCCGTTGCGGTCCACCCAGATCTCGCTGCCGTTCACCAGGACCTCGTCGACGTTCGGGTCCGAGACGAAGGCATCGAGTTCGCCGAGGCCGGCCATCCGTGCCAAGGCCTCGCGTCTGAGCAAGCTTCGCTCGGCGGCCGTGGCGAGCGGTGCGAGATCCCGCACTGCTCGTTCGATGAGATGGTCGAGCTCACCGTCTGCGTCTCGAACAGCGGTGCAGACCTGGTCGATGACTCGCACGGTCGTCGAACCGGCGGTCGTCACGCCGCGACTCCGCGCATGCTGCGATGAACGGCGCGGGGAAGCCGACGGGCGCCCAACAGGCCGGTGTCGATCGATCGAGCGACGCGGATGTCCCACGGAATGGTCGCGATGATCGGCGCACGCACGGAGGTCTCGATGTCTCGATGGCGAAGGGCTCGGCCTGGCTCGTCGATGACCACCGTTGCGGTCGGCAGGGTCGCGAGCCGCGTTGCTCGTCGTAGCGAGAGATAACACGCCCGGGTCACCAGCCAGCGGCTCGGACACTGTTCCGAGAACGTCGACGGCAGTGCAGTGGTGCCCGCATCGATGACGATCGAACCGCCGCTGTCATGGGCCCATTCGCCGAACCAGTCGATCAGCTCGTCCCAGCGCTCGGAGCACGCCTGCGCGACCGCTGACCGGGTGGAGCCTGGCGACTCCGTGTTCGTCGCAGGAAGGAGGCGGGCGTTCGGTGTGACCTCGATGAGAAGGTCGTCGAGGTGAGCGATCGGTGCTCGGCTCGTGAGCCAATCGATCACGCCGGGGCGCTCGGGCTCGGGCAGACCGAGCATGTCGGGGACGTCGCCCTCGAGGTCGACCAGCAGCACCGGTCCGGGGGATTCGATCGCTCGCAGACAGGCGACGATCGTGGTGCCGCTTCCGCCTTTGGCGGCATGGCAGAGGGTGATCATGTGGGCTCCCAAGTGGGACGTGCCGGCGCACCGGACGTGGACTCAGGAGGGAGTCGGTACTGTCAACGTAACGTCAGTGCACGATTCGCGCAACGCGTGATCGGGTCATCGTTCGGAACGCGATCGGCGGCGTTCGACGGCACGCATCCATTTGTTCTGGCGGCTCCGACAGGCCTTGCGGCAATACCGCTGGTTGCTCGTTCGTCGCTCGAACAGCTCACCGCAGCGCCAGTACGAACACACCGCAAGGCGATCGACGTCGACCGGTTCGTCGAGCGGCTCGTCCGGGGAGTGCGGCGGGGTGCTGATGGGTCCAGTGAACCAGACCGGCACTCGTCGTCCGGTGCTTGCCGAGATCAAGCTGGCTGTTGGTGGTCGGCCAAGAAGGCCAGGGCGTCGTTGGGTCGAAGCGCTGGGGATGTCATGAAGCCCTGGTAGAGATCGCATCCCGCGGCGTCCAGGAACTCGAGCTGTTCAGGTTGTTCGACGCCCTCGGCGACCGTTCGTAAGCCGAGGCCCCGCGCCAGGCCGAGGACCGCAGTCACCAGCTCGGCACTCGGGCGGTCGGCGGGAAGCCCGTCGACGAACCGCTTGTCGATCTTGAGTTCGGTTGCCCGAAGATCGAGGAGGTGACTGAGGCTCGAGTAGCCGGTTCCGAAGTCGTCGATCGCGAGGCCGATGCCGATCGCTTCGAAGTCCTGAAGGTTCTGGAGGAGAACGCCTTCGACTCGCGTGACTTCGTTCTCGGTGATCTCGACGGTGAGCGACGCTGGCTCGACGCCATGGGCGCCGAGGCGCTGTCGGATGAAGTCCGGAAGGTCGAGACGGCGCGCTTCGCTCGCCGACAGGTTGACATGCACCGACGAAGCGTGATCGTGGCCTTGCGCCACCAGGTCGGCGACGAACTCCAGACTCTGATCGATCACACGATTCGTGAGCTGGGATGACAATCCACCCACTTCGGCCAGGCCGAGGAACTGCGCGGGCGGCACGAGCCCACGCATCGGGTGCTCCCATCGCACGAGCGCCTCCCAGCCTCGCACGGTCTGCCCATCGCAACTGAGCATCGGCTGGAACCACGGCGTTACCTCGCCGTCTGCCAAACCGGCTCGGAGCTCGGTGAGCAGCTCCCGACGGTCGCGATGTTCACCATCGGCGGCGACGAGCGACGGTGACCGTTGTGACCGCTCCTCGCGGACCAGTGACGACGCGCCGGTGAGGAGTTGCTCGAAGTTGGCCGGACTCCCGATCTTGCCGGCAGTCGACATCTGCACGGGCACCGGTCTTCCGTCGAGCACGAAGGGTTCGAACATGCAACGTTCGAGCGTGTCTCGCAAGCGGGCCACGTCGCGTTCGCCCTCGGCCGGAACCGCGATGGCGAACTCGTCGCCAGCGATGCGGCACAGCGCGACTTCCGGTTCGGCGAGCTCCTCGAGCCGCCGCGCGATCGATTGGAGTACCGCGTCGCCCTGATCCACGCCGAACAGTTCGTTGATCGAGCTCAGGCGTTCGACGTTGCCGACGGCAACAGCAACCAGTTGGCCGCGTCGATTCGGGTCGCGCCAGCTGGCGAGCCAGGGCGTCAATCCGTCCCGGTTCAAGAGCAGCGTGAGTGGGTCCTGATACTCGAGCACTCGTGACAGTTGCTCGGCGAGCTGTTGGTTCTCGAGGTTCGAGGCAATGAGCGCGGTCAGCGTCTGGTGGAAGGCTCGGTGGAGCCACCACGCAGCAGCGAAGTACAGCACGAGGAGCGGGATGAACGTTCCGCGAGGCAACTCGTCCATCACCAGCCCGATCGTGACCGTGCTCAACGCGCCCACGATCGTCGCGCCGTACAGAACGCGTGAGCCTGCGGTGACGACCGCGGTCAGGCTCACCACGGCGAGCAAGACGACGAATCCGATCCATCGATCCGAGTCGGCGCCGTATCGCCCGGTGACCACGGGCAGTGCCCCCCAGATTGCTCCGTACGTGAGGTAGTAGACGGCGTTCAGCTCGGTGTAGCGACGAGGGACCTTGCCGGTCTGCAGGATGCGCCGGTCATACACGTTGCAGGCGACCGCACGAACGTTGTTCAGCAGCGCGACGGCACCCCACCACCAGATCGCATTCGACGTGAGTTGACCAGCGAAGAAGGCAACGACTCCGATCGTCGCACCGACATGCGGGAGATGCGAACGCCATAGCTGGAGCGAGGTGTTGCGCACCAACTCGAGTTCGACGGCAACAGAGCGCGTCGAGCGGCTGTCGCCAAGCGCTTCGCTGCTCATGCGAGAGGTCTCGGGGCGGGCGCGCAGAACACAACGTTCCTTCGGCGTGAGCACGCCGAATCTTCAATCGCTGGACGTCGGTCGGTGTCGATAGGGTCGAGACCGTACTACCGGGAGGTGTCTGGGTACCTGGTGGGCTCCGCCGCCTTCAAAGCGGTTGGGATGGGCGATCCCCATCCGGCGGGTTCGATTCCCGTCCACCTCCGCCACGCCCGCACTGATTCTTGGCGTTCGCGTCACGGATGCGTGTCGGTCAACGTCTCTACGTGCATGCGACGTGACGACCAATCTGCGGCGAGCCCGGTTGGGCCGCGAGCGACGACCCGTGGACGATCTCGGTCATGGCTCCTCGCCGCCGCATGTCGACGCTCCGAGAGCGATGACGTGCCCGCAGCCACGAGTGTCTTCACGTGCGTGGAGTGCTGCGTCAAGAACGAGTGTCTCGATCGGGCGCTTCAGCGAGAACGGCGCGGACACCTCGTGCGTGGGGTGGCCGGAGGGTTGACCCAGCGAGAACGGCGCACGGTGCTCCGGATGGAGGCGTCCAACCTCCTCGTCATGAGCTGACTCAGCGCCTGCGATCTCACCAGTGACCGGTGTGATAGAGCCGGTGCTCGATGAAACCCGGCCAACCGTTTCCGTCTTCATGGCACGCGCACGGACAGCGCCACCCGGCGCCCGTCGTATCACTGGGGTACGCCGGCCACCATCCGTTGCACGCACGGTGGCTTGGCGGGTGATGCCCAGCATTCGACACGCCTGACCCTCGGTGCGGGGCGCAACGAAAGCCGTACTCGGTTCCGAGCTCGGAGCGCGGTGGCGGTTCGAGCTTCCGTAGCTGCTGCTGTGACGCGTTCATCGCTTGACGAGCTCTCCGGTGTTCTTCGCGACGCCAGTGATGTGTTCACCGGTCCCTCTCCGTGAAGAAGAGACGTGAGGTCGGAGGTGTTCGTGTCGCGAGTCTCGGCTCGAGTCAGTCGAGGGTCGAGGTATCCACGACGTTGCCGGAGTCATCGAGCAGCGTGACCGTCAGCGGGCCGTCGGCGACGGCGCTGATCGACACGACTGCTGGACTGCTCACACCGTTGAAGTCGCAGCGGGTCGGAGACGAACACGTTGCGAGCAGGACTTCGGTCGGCGTGATCGGATTGCTGAAGACCACAGCTCCGGGTTGGCCATCGAGATCGATCACACGGAGATCGAAGGTGACCACGCCGTTGTCCGACATCCAGAAGCCGGCGAGTGCGCCTGGCGACGGCTCGACGGTGGTCGTCGGAGCGACCGTTGTCGTGGTGTCGACCACGGTGGTCGTGGTGACGTCGCCAAAGGTCGGCACAGGAGCGATGGTCGTCCTGGCTTCGGTCGTCGGGGGCGGCGTGACCGGTGGTGCGGTCGCTGGGGGTGGCGTTGCCGGCGGTGATGTTGCTGGCGGTGACGTGCTCGCCGGTGTGACGGGTGCCGTGGGCAGCGGCGTGGTCACGGCGGGCTCAGCTGGCGCCGGCGGGGCCGTGCTCGTCGTCGTTGTCGTGGTGGTCGTCGAGCTCGTCGTCGTTGTGGTTGCTGGCAGCGTGGCCGGGGTGGCAATGGTGGTCGCCGGTGGAGTGGATGCAGACAGCGTGGTCGAGGGAGCTGCGACCAGCGACGCCGAGGGCTCGACCAAGTCGTCGGATCCCTGGAAGATGACAAAGCCGATCGCGACCAGCGCTGCGGCCGTACCTCCGATTGCGACTTGTGCCCACCGTGTCGTTGGCGCCACTGCGGAACCTGCCGTGCTGGCGGCGTCTCCGATCGCGAATCGCGCTCGGCCGGGGAGCAACGCAACGTTCGAGCCGAACTCCGGGCCGAACCCGGCCAGCACCGCCGGTGCGAGCAGCATCGGAAGACGGTTCCCGGTGAGCGCGGCGATCTTGCCGGCAAGGTCGGAACACTCGTCGCACTCTTCGAGGTGCCAGCGAACAGCTTCGGAGAGTTCCGCTTCGTCTCCGCTGCCGGCGACCAACGCTGCGAGGTACTCGCGGACCTCGGCGGTGTGTGCCTCGTCGGCCAACGTCGTGAGGTAGGCAGCACGCAGCCCGAGTTGTGCGCGGGCCCGCAGTGAAGAGACCGCGTTCGAAGATCGGACGCCGAGCATCTTGGCGACCTCGCGTGGGGCGAAGCCCTCGACGTCGGAATACCAGATGACGTTCTTCCAACGGTCCGGCAACGACGTGAACGCCGCCGCCAACGATGGATCGACATTGACATCGTCCATCATCGCTGCCTCGCTGACCAGAAGTTCGTCGCCGGTTCCGGCTGGCTGCTCGTGTTGAGTGCGTCGACGCTGTTCGATGACGACAGAACGAATTGCCGTCGCAAGGTAGGGACCGAAGGCCGACGTGGGCCCATGGTCGTTGTCGATGGCGGACATCGTGCGACGGAAGGCCTCGGCGACGGCTTCGTCGACGTCGACTGCTCGTTGTCGCCGCGCCACACCTGTAGCGAACTTCCGATACCGAACGAAGAGTTCGTCATAGGCGGCCCGATCGCCCGAGCGGGACTTTTCCAGCAGCGCGACGGTGTCTGCCGCGCGGAGCTCTCGACTGCTTCGAGTCATGTCGTGTGCCTTCCGACCGTTGACGCTTCGGCACCGTCACGGGAGCAACGCTCATTGCAGCTCTCCATTGACGTCCTGATGTGCCGCACACTCCGACGCGCAGACGAGTACGAGGACGCACGAAACGCGTGCTCGGACCCACTGGTTCGGAATCGCATACCACTGTGGCATGTAGGAAGAGACGGCACCGGAGAGCAATCGTGTCGGCCGTGAGAAAAACGAAACCGGGTAACGAAGCCGATGGCGGCTCGGTACCCGGTTTCGCGACC
Organism: uncultured Ilumatobacter sp.; assembly: GCA_938044705.1. GTDB lineage: Bacteria > Actinomycetota > Acidimicrobiia > Acidimicrobiales > Ilumatobacteraceae > Ilumatobacter_A. The sequence goes on from CALIOL010000014.1 coordinate 33,974, forward strand.
CGTCTGCCAGGCACTGGCTTCGGAGTCTTCGGCGTCGCAGGAACGACGTAGTTGAAACGACACAGAACGAACCCTTTCGTGTCGATGCCCGCCGACAAATCTCACCGAGAGGCTGGACGTCGACTCGACCTCGAGGGTGATTGGGCGGGGTATCGGCACCCAAGTCCACCGACTTGAGAAATTTCTTTTCGGATTCGCGACACGAAGCGGGGTCAGCGGCGTCCCTTCAGACACACGGAACCCGAGATTCTTGGTTTCGGCCGCACCGGATGACCTCCGCAGCGGCCGCGAACAGACAGCAAGAACAACGAAACGGCGGAATGATGCAGAACTCCCACACCCACAAGACAGCGCGGCTCATCGCAGCTCTGGCGGTGGCAGCAGCGATGCTGGTGATCCCAGCGGGCTCGGTCTTCGCGGGCGAGCCGACATTGACGAAGTCGCTGTCACAGACCCAGCCGTTCGCGAACGACGACGGCACCTTCCCGAGCGGCGCGACGGTCACCTATGAGGTGTCCATCGGCTGCAACGCCCCGGGCGACTGCGACGACTTCGAACTGCATGACCTCGCACCGACGTTCACCGATGTGAACGGTGCGCCCGGCGTGTACGAGTTCGTGTCGGCCTCTCCCGGTGGCGCTGGCCCGAACTTCGACATCGACGCGTCGGACCCGAGTGACATCGCACTGACGTTCCCGGATGGTTTCTCCGCAGGTACGTCGATGAACATCCAAATGACCTTCGCGATCCCCGCCGGTGTCACCCCCGACAACACCACAGCGACGAACACCGCGATCTGGGGAGAATTCGACGACGACGGCAACCCGCTGCCGAACACGGTCACCGATACCCAAGACGTGACGTCGCGTGCGCGCACCTCGTTCGACGTCGTCAAGACCGGACCCGCCACGGTGAACCCGAACACCCCGGTCGAGTTCGTCGTGTCACTGTGCGGTGACAATCCTGACGACCCGTACTTCGGTCCGCTCGATGGCACCGTCGAGAACGCAACGCTGACCGACCAGATCCCCGCTGGCTTCGTCATCGTCGACGCCGGCGGCGGCACCGACAACGGTGACGGCACCGTGACCTGGGATCTCGGCGACGTCGACCTCGGGCCAGGCGATTGCGTCGATCGCACGATCACGCTCGAGTACCCGGCCACGGGGCCGATCACCGAACCGATCGCGTCCTCGAACGTGGTCGTCGCTGGTGGTGACTTCCCGCCGGACGGCGATGGAAACCCAGGTTCTGGCGACGTTCCCTTCGTCATCGACAACCCGAGCCCGGGCGAGCCCGGCATCGACAAGCGTGCGGGCCGCCCGTACGTCGACCTCGATCTCAACGACGGAGCGACCGGCGACGACGGCGACAGCTTCTCCTCCTACTACCTCCAGCCCGAGAACACCGGTGAAGGGGTCATCTTCGATGCGATCCTCACCGACCCGATCCCCGATCGCTTCGCGGTCACTCGTTTCGACACGGGCACCTGGCCGACTGGGCCGACCGGTCCGAACGACGACTCGCTCGTCGAGTTCGTGTTCACCTTCCTCGACGGCAGCTCGCAGAGCATCTTCGCCGACGGGGTGACCGGCCAGTCCGTTGACATCGCCGACGAGATCGGGAACCCGCTCGTTCAGGTCGCGGTCAACTACGGCGACCTGCCCGCAGGTTGGGTTCAGAACGGTGGCGAAGGTCGAAGCGAGCTCTACGGCTACTTCATCGACCCCGGTCGGAGTGGCGGAGACCCGATCGACTTCGACGACGCGGCGAGTGTCGCCGTCGTCAACACCGCGACGCTCGTCGGCACCGTCGTCGACCCGGTCACGGGTGACCTCGTGTCAGCATCGGACTCCGACACGGCCACGATCAACATCGAGAGCCCCCAGCCTCACCCCGCCGTCTTCAAGTCCGTGAGCGCGGCCGGGAACACGTTCGGCAACGGAGTGTTCCCGTCGAACGACGACGAGACGACCACGCTGACGTGGACCGTTCGTATCCAGAACCACTGGACGGCCACCGAGGTGTACCCGGACCCGGTCATCGTGGACCTGTTGCCGACACTCACTCCGAACGCCCTCGGTCAGGGAGGCCTTTCCGACGCCTACGACTTCACCGTCAACACTCCCGCCGGAGTCACCTGCCCTGTCGTCCCCGCCGACGGTGGCAGCGTTGCCAACACGGCGACCGGTCTCGATGACACGGTGCTCATCTGGGAGTGCACGGGCGACCTCGCCCGTACCGAGAACATCACGATCACGTTCAAGACCGACGTGGAAGCCGGCACCCCGCCTCAGAGCATCCTCAACCGCGACTACACCACCACGAACGCGCTCACCGACGATGGCTCCGGGCAGTACTTCTCCGCCTGGAACGGCGGTGCGTTCTTCGGCGAGTGGCAGGACGACGTCGACGATCTCGATGGCGACGGGGACACCACGGACCGCATCCGCACCGACGTCGCCAGCATCGAAGTGCTGGACTTCGTGTTCCTCGAATCCGTCAAGCAAGTGCGCGGCGGCCCCGACGCCGAGTGCAATGGCGACAGCTTCCCGCCGGCAGGTCAGGACAACACGACCTATGGCATCGGACGTTGCACCCGGCCGGGCGGCATCGTCGACTACGAGATGGTCGTGACCAACCGAGGAAACACCGACATCGTCAACCTGATGGTGATGGACATCTTCCCGGCAGTGGGCGACAGCTTCGTCGTGCCCAACCAGAACACCGGCGCCGTCGGACCACGAAACAGCGCGTTCGACACCTACCTCACCGGCCCGGTGACCAGCCCTGACCCGAACGTGGTCGTGGAGTACTCGGTCGAACAGGAGCCCTGCCGATACGACGACTTCTACCCGAGCAACGCCGGCGCAGCCGAGGTTCCGGGATGCAGCCCCGCCAACTGGACGACGACCCCTCCATCGCCGATCTCGAGCGCACGCGCGATTCGAATCAGCTACGTGGATCCGGCGACCGGTGACGTCGCCGTGCTCGAGATCGACGACACGTTCGTCCTCGAGTGGCCGATGCGTGCCTCGGTCGCCGCGCAGACCGATGACATCGCGACCAATGCGTTCGGCTGGTCCGCCCAGTCGGCGACGTCGGACACGGTGAACACCGCGGGCCCCGCCCCGGTCGACATCAGCGTTGCCGCACTCGACGACTTCTTCCTCGGCGATCAGGTCTGGTACGACGAGAACTACGACGGCACACAGGACGAGGGCCCGCTGGTCGGAGTCCCGCAAGTTCCCGTCGCGGTCTTCCTCGACAACAACGGGAACGGCGTTCTCGACGCTGACGACATCTTCGTCCAGGAAACGGTGACCGACTCCGCTCCGGGGTTCGAAGGCCAGTACCTGTTCTCGGACCTGCCCGCTGGTGACTACTTCGTGGCGTTCGCTCCGCCGAGTGACTGGGTTGTCAGCCCCGCATTCCAGGGTGGCGACACCGCGGTGGACTCCAACGGCACCGAAGCACCTGCGTTCCCGACCACCCTGTGGGACCCGGCTGCCGTCAACGGACCACTCTTCGACGACATCTTCGTCTCCGACGTCGTCAACCTCGGACCCGACAACTCATCGGTCGACACACCGAACGACCTGACCATCGACCTCGGTCTCTGGCGTCCGGACCCCGCGATCGACATCGAGAAGGCCACGAACGCTGCTGATGCGGACGCCCCGACCGTCGATGAGGACGCTGATGTCCCGCCCGGTCGGTTCATCCCAGAAGGCGAAGACGTCACATGGAGCTACGTGGTCACGAACACGGGCAACACCGTGCTCGACAACGTGGCCATCACCGATGACAACGGCACCCCCGACCCCGCTGACGACCTGTCGACCTCGCTCGGCACGATCACCTGTCCGCTGACGACCCTCGCTCCGGACGAGTCGATGACGTGTACGTCGACGACTCCCGTCGCGGCGATCGCGGGTCAGTACACCAACACCGCCGACGTGATCGGTGACCCGGTGCTCCCCGACATCCCGTGGAGCGAGGATTCCTACGCCGACCTGGAACGCCTGGACGGCACGCCGTTCTACGACGCAGACGGCGAGATCGTTCCGGTCGCCGACGACGATCCGTCGAACTACTTCGGCGCGATCGCGACGGTCGACATCGAAAAGTCGACCAACGGTGTTGCGGCCGACGGCGTCGGATCCGAACCGGCTGGCCCGGTCGTGCCCGTGCTCGACGCGGTGCAGTGGACCTACGTGGTCACGATTCCTGCGCCGGGCAACGTTCCACTCGCCGAGGTCGTACTGATCGACGACAACGGCACGCCGGCGGACACTTCCGATGACCTGACCACTGCGAACGGAGACTTCACCTTCGTCGGCGGCGACTCCAACGACAACGGGCTGCTCGACGTCGATGAGACGTGGACCTACACCGCCGATGCTCCCGACGGCGCAGTCCTCGGCATCTACGAGAACACCGCCGACGTCATCGGGACGCCGGTGACACCTGACGGCACGCCCATCGAGAACCCCGACGGCACACCGATGGAACAGCCTGAAGACGACGACCCATCTCACTACTACGGCATCGCGGTGCCGGCGATCGACATCGAGAAGTCGACCAACGGCGTTGCTGCCGATCTTCCGGGCACCGACCCGGCCGGCCCGGAGATCCTTGCTGGCTCGGATGTGACGTGGACGTACGTCATCGCCAACATCGGCAACGTCGACCTCGAGGTCACAGGATTCGTCGACGACCAGATCGGTGCGATCTCGGCGTGCGAGGAAGACGCCACCGAATCCGTGTTCCCGGTGATCCTCGCGCCGACCGAATCGGTGACGTGCACCTTCACCGCTCCCAACGGAGCAGCAATCGGTGAGTACATCAACATCGCTGACGTGACAGGCACCCCGCTCGACCCAGACGGCAACGAGATCACCGAGAACGTGACGCCCGACGGGCCGATCCCGGTCGATCCTCCAGAAGACGACGATCCGTCCAACTACACGGGCGTCGGTACTCCAGGCATCGACATCGAGAAGACCACCAACGGTTTCCAGGCCGACGACCCGACCGGCGACCAGACCGACATCAACAACACGGTGCCGTACGTCGAACTCGACGACCAGGTCACCTGGGAGTACGTCATCACCAACACCGGCGACTTCGCGCTGCTCGTCGACGAGTTCTCCGACGACCAGATCGTCGACGTCTCCACCCTGTGCGTCGAGCCTGATCTGTTCCCCGTCACGCTGCAACCGACAGAGTCGGTCACCTGCACGGTGATCGGCGTTGCGACAGCGCAGCCCGGCGATCTCTACATCAACGTCGCTGACGTGATCGGGGTCGCGGTCGACCCCAGCGGCGACCCAATCGTCGACCAGGACGGCAATGACCCGTTCGTCGACCCGGAAGGCGAGTCGACGATCATCGACGACGACCCGAGCGCCTACTTCGGTGCAGGGCCCGGCATCGACCTCGAGAAGTCGACCAACGGGTTCGACGCCGACACGGGCACCGGGCCGTTCGTCGCCCTGGGTGGCCAGGTCACCTGGGTCTATGACATCACGAACACCGGTAACACCGACCTCGTCGGGCTCGTCGTGACCGACTCGGTCGAAGGCGAGATCTGCCGAATCGACTTCCTCGCGATCGGCGAGACCCAGTCCTGCGAGCTGGTGCTCGAAGCTTCCACCCTCGTGGGCCAATACGCGAACGGATCGAACGTGGTCGCACAGCCCGTCGACCAATTCGGCGAACCGATCGTCGACCCGGTCACCGGTGAGCCTGTCGACCCGATCGGCGACTCGGACCCATCTCACTACTTCGGCGCAGAGCCCGGCATCGACATCGAGAAGTCGACCAACGGCGAAGATGCCGACACGGGTACGGGACCGTTCATCGCGCTCGGCGCTGAGGTGACGTGGACCTACGTCGTGACCAACACCGGAAACGTTCCGCTGACCGGCATCGTCGTCATCGACGACCAGGAGGGCGAGATCTGCACGATCCCGCTGCTGTTGGCAGGAGAGACCGAGACGTGCGAGTCCTTCATGCCGGCCGACACCATCGGCCAGTACGAGAACCTCGGTGAGGTCGTCGGCACCCCATCGTTCCCGATCGACCCCGATGGTGATCCCACGGATCCGGAGAACTATGACCCGATCGTCGACCCGGAGTCGGGCGACCCGATTCCGGACGTCGACGACGAGGATCCGAGCCACTACTTCGGCATCAACCCCGGCGTCGACATCGAGAAGACGACCAACGGCGAGGACGCCGACGTCGAAGGCAGCGGTCCGATCGTCGATGAAGGCGAGACCGTGGCGTGGGTGTACACGATCACCAACGTCGGTGACACGCCGTTGATCGATCTCGAGGTGGCCGATGACGTCGAAGGCGACATCTGCGTGATCCCGCTGCTTCTGCCTGGCGATTCGACCACGTGCACTGCGTTCGGTTTCGGCGGTCGTCAGAACTACCGCAACGTCGGCAGCGTGACCGGCACCCCGGCTGGGCCGGTCGACCCTGACGGTGATCTGTCGGATCCCGACAACTACGAGCCCATCGACACCGACCCGGTCACGGACGACGACCCGAGCGGCTACTCGGTCGGGATCGTGCTGGACACGACGCTGCCGGAGCCCCCGCAGCCCGCACTGCCCGACCCGACGCCGCCTGTGCTTCCGGACCCCAATCCGACCACGGGTCCTGACGCCCTTCCCGAGACCGGTGCCAACAGCACCTTCCGGCTGCTGACCGGTGGACTCGGCTTGCTCGCCGCTGGACTCCTGCTCCTGGTGGGTACTCGTCGTCGTCGAGACCGCGAGGTCATCGCGGCGCAGTGAGTCGGCGGTGCCCGGCGCTATGGCGTTCGCTCGTCGACCGACAGTGACTTCCAGAAGACGACCTTGTCGTCATCTGGGCCGTAGAACTGGCGGATGCGAGCTTCCTCGTCGTAGCCCCGCGCTCGGTAGAAGTCAGGCGTGCGTGCGTACTGATCGGTCGAGGATGTCTCGACGACCAGCACGCGTGCGACGTCCTCGCCGCGTTTCGTCAACTCGTTCTCGATGTGCGCGATCAGCGTGGCGCCGAGCCCCCGACTCTGCCGTGAGGGGGTCACGGCGATGAAGTACAGGTTCCACATCCGGTCAGCGAAAGGTTCGGGCGCGTAGTTCGCAGCCGCCACCACGACGCCGTCATCCTCAACGACGAGCCACTGGTGTTCTTCGAGGGTCGCGTCGAAGAAGCCACCGAGCATCTCATCGAAGAATCCGACCTCCTCGACATCGAACATCTCGGCGTCGACCGCGATGGTTTTGATGACTTCGACATCCGCATGGGTGGCGGATCGGATCATGGGCGTGCTCATCGCCGCGACCATACGACGAGCTCGCTGTCGTCAGCCCGTCGGTTTCGGTGGCGGTCAGCCCACGTCGTCGAGGCCACTCGACCCGAAGCCGCTCTCGAGTTCGACGATCATCCGGTCGACCGCGGGCAACTGCAGGAAGACGTCGACGTCCAGGGCGTCGCCGGATGCAGCAGCCCGTTCGAGCGTCTGTCGGAATTCGTCGATGCTTCGATCTCGTGCGGCGATCTCGTCGTCGGTGTCGTCGGGTTGGGTGCGACGCGTTCGCAGCGACGAGGCGGTTGCTTCCCAGTCGTCGAGCGCTTGCAAGACGAATGCACGCTGTAGCTCGTCGCTGAAATACACCGTTGCGAGGGTTTGGTACAGCGCGACCTCGGCTGCGCTGAGCGCCGTGTCGTCGTTCAGGTCCTCGGCGGTGAGCTGTGAGAAGAGCCCATCGCGTAGGTCGAGCTCGTCGGCGGTGCCAGCGTTCAGGTCGGCGACGCTCAGTGAGGAGGCGTCGCTGCTGCTGCACCCGGCGATGCCCAGAGCAATCGCGAAGGCGACACAGGCCGCGGCTCGGCGAGTCCGGGTTGATGGTGCAGTCGAGAACATAGGAGACCATTGTGGCAAGTGGCCGATCCGCGTCGGTGACGGCAGGTACGACACCACGGGTCAGCTGCGCGCGCCGTTCGCGGACAGCGTCACCTTGTCGAACAACTCGACGACGATGTCGCGTACCTCGGGCAGATCGAGGAAGATCTCGACGTCGACGGGTGGTGCCCCGATCTCGAGACTTGCTTCGAGTTCCCGTTGGATCTCGTCGATCCGGCGGTCTCTCGCGGCGAGGTCCGCCGGCGAGTCGTTCCCGTGCGTCATGCCGGTGCGAAGACCCGCCGCGGTCGCCTCCCAGTCGTCGAGAGCGTTGCGCACGATCTGGTCGTGGAACTTGTCGGTGGCATAGATCGTCAGCAAAGCTGCCTCGACGGCGATCGCGTCGATCTGTTCGGCAGCATCGAGAGGTCCTCGGTCGGCGCTCACCGTACGTTCGACGAACGACGTGAACCCCTGCCGGATGATCAGTTTCGTGACCTGCCCGCCTGGGAGCGGGAGCAAGCCGAATGCTTGCCCGAGCGCCTTGCGCCAGATCGCAGCGCGCTCCTCGCGACCGCCCACGACGTTCTCGATCGCGGCCGTCGCAGGGCCGAGGACGCCGTCGAGGAGCTGACCGATCTCGATGTCGGGGCGTCGTCCCGAACCGAACTCGCCCGGGTCGAACTCGTCGAAGCGTGCGAGTGCTCCGCTCAGGATCAGCGCAAGAGCGGTCTCCACTTCCTCGGTGGTCATGTCGTTGAAGATGTCGAAGTACAGATCGCCGATCTGCTCGTCGCTGAAGGGTGTCTCCGAGTTCGGGTAGGCGCCGGTCACTACCGGGAGGTACGGCGCAAGCGCTTCGAGGACCCCGAGCCCGCTGACTTTGAAGTCGTGGTCGAGGAGCAGACGGACGAGATCGAACACCACCCCGTCGCCGGTCTGATTTCGATTCGCGTCGATCTCGACGAGCTCTGATTGCGGGGTCTGATCGATGATGCGCTGGATCACGTCACCGAGCGCCTCCGACACTTCAGCGCCCATGACGTCGTTACGAACCCTGGTTTCGATCAGGTCGCCGAGCAGTTGTTCCCCGCCTTCCACGAAGCCGTCCGGGCCGTAGATGTATCGCGTGACGAGGCGAGGGTTTCCTCCGAACAACACTGCGACGAGTGACTCGGTCTTGGTCGGAAGGCCCGGGTACGCAACGTTGGTCGGCCGCATCGTGTCGAGGTGGAGATCACGATCCTCGAGCTCGCGCAGCGCCGCGAGCAGTTGATCGGCCAAGTCGTCCGGGAGGTTGTCGACTCGAGCGAGTCCTGCGAGCGGAGCGACGTATCGCAGGATCGGCCACTCGCCAGCGTCGTCGATGACCTGTTCGATCACTGCTGATGCACCGGGCCGCTTGACGGCCTGGGTGACGATCAAGCCGAATGCCTCGATGACCGCCGGCAGGTCGGGTTCGAGTCGCGGGTGATCCGGGGCCTCCAATACCGGGTACGGGTAGCCGAGGTCGTGGAGGCGGGCGTAGAACGCGGTGACCCCGTCTGGCCCGAGGGCTTCGATCACCTCGGCGGAGAGCTCGGTGTTCATGGCGATCTCTTCGAACGCGTTCGTGAGCACGCCGAGGTCGAGGAGCTGTTGTACCGATGGGTCGCCGTCGAGGATCTCTTCGATCTTGTCCGCGATCTCCTCGCCGGTGATGTCGTCGTCACCCGGGAACAAGGAGGACAGCGCGCTGAAGGGTTGAAACGTCAATGTCCCGGGCTCCGGGCCATCCTCGGAACGGTTCCAACTGCTGCTGCTCCCGCCGGCACCACGGAATCCGTACACGGGAGCCGCCCCTGACAGGGCGGTGCTGGACAGAATGGTCCGAATCGCAGGAACCCAGCCGGCTTCGAGCACGAACTGAAGATTCCTGATGGCCGTGATCGCCTCCGACGCGGCCGGGTCGCTCGACGCGATGCCGCGCAGCGACGTGACGGCAGCAGTGGCCCTGTCGTCGAGGGCGGTCAATGCGCCGGGTTCGTATCCGTGACTCGCTGCTGTCATGGCCCTTCGGATTCGTCAGAGGATCGCAGTCGATCGATGGTGTCGGGACCGAAACCGGCCCACCTCCGCAGTGGGTCGTGACACGCCGAAAGGGGAAATCGGCATCGAACGTCACACCGAAGTCGGGGGACACGATGGGACCCGTCGCGACGGCGATCACTATGTTCGAGCGAATGGCAGCACTCGAATCCACCGTGGACATGTACGACCTTCGGATGTCGGAAGGCGTTCGGCCTCTCTATGAGAAGGTGAAGGCGTTCATCGCCGAAGAAGTCACGCCGATGTCGGAGAAGTTCTTCAAGCTCGGTGAAGGCCGCGCCGACCCGTGGTCCTATGCGCCCGGCCAGCTCGAAGCGCTGCAGGAAGTGAAGGACAAGGCGAAGGCCAACGGCCTGTGGAACTTCTTCCTCCCCGATGCCGAGACCGGCGAGGGCCTCTCCAACCTCGACTACGCCTATATCGCGATCGAGCTGGGCAAGAACCCGCTCGCATCGGAATCGATGAACTGTGCCGCACCTGACACCGGCAACATGGAGGTGCTCGAGCGCGTCGGCACCGAAGCACAAAAGGAGCAGTGGCTCAAGCCGCTCCTCGCCGGTGAGATCCGTTCCGCCTATGCGATGACCGAGCCCGACGTTGCATCCTCAGACGCGAAGAACGTTGCCTGCAAGGCCGAACGTGACGGCGACGAGTGGCTGATCAACGGTGAGAAGTACTACATCTCCGGTGCTGGTGACCCTCGCTGCAAGATCATGATCACCATGGTGCAGACCAGCCCCGACGGCCCGCCGCACCAGCGTCAGAGCCAGATCCTCGTCCCGATCGATACCCCCGGTGTCCAGATCCTCGGCCCGATGCACGTGTTCGGCAAGGACGACGCCCCGCATGGCCACATGCACATCAAGTTCGACAACGTTCGCGTCCCGTACGAGAACGTGCTGCTCGGCGAAGGCCGTGGGTTCGAGATCAGCCAGGTCCGCCTCGGCCCTGGCCGAATCCACCACTGCATGCGCGCGATCGGCCAGGCCGAGAAGGCGCTCGAAATGATGGTGTCGCGTGGGCTCAGCCGCGATGGCTTCGGCAAGCCGCTGGCCAAGCTCGGTGGCAACACCGAGATGATCGCGAAGGCCCGCATCGAGATCGAGTCCATGCGTCGCATGGTGCTCACCGCAGCAAACGCGATGGACAAGCTCGGCAACTCCGAAGCCCGTGTCTGGGTGTCGGCGGTGAAGGCCATGGTGCCGATCCGTGTCTGCGAGATCATCGACCAGGCCATCCAGATGCACGGCGCGACCGGCGTGTCGCAGTGGACGCCGCTTGCGGACATGTACACCAGCCAGCGCACCCTGCGTCTCGCGGACGGCCCGGACGAAGTCCACTGGATGGTCGTGGGTCGCAAGGAAGTCAACGACGGGGAAGAGAAGGCGGCCAGCTACAACCCCAAGGAGACGTACCTGGCCAACGAGAGCGCCGTCAAAGAGGGCGCGTTCTCCGGCCCGGCGTGACACTGAGCAGCTGACTGCCAGCTCATGCTGGGTCGTGCCGAACCGTTCGTCGCCGACGGCGTGTCGTTCGAGTCACGACCCCATGGGCCGAGCAGCCAGCGACTCGTCCTGCGCGCTGAGCGAGATCTCGTCGACATCACGAGTGGCCGTTTCGCGCGATCGCGATTCGGGGTCCGCTGGCAGCGGACAGCGTGGCCCGACGACATCGAGTTCTTGGGCTTTGCCTTCACCCAGTTCGCGCTGCCGGTCACGGCCGGACGCGATCTGTCGTTCGACTTCGCTCCAGCACCCGGTCTCCGTTCGCCCGCAGCGATGATCCCGGTGATCGCCCGCTCGCGCGATCGCATCACATTGCTGGCGCCCCTCGACCAGTTCCACGAGCAGGTCGTCTCGGTCGCCGAGAACGGCCTGACATGGGGCTGGCACGGTGATCTCGACCACGTGCCGGCGGGGTTCGAGACCAGCCTCGGCGTGTACGAGGCTGCGTCCGTCACCGAGGTGCTCGCGCAGTGGCAGGCCGACGTCGACCAGCACACGGAGCGGATGACCGAGAACGCACTCTCGACGCATCTCTCGTACTGGACTGACAACGGAGCTGCCTACTGGTACCGCACCGAGCCGGGTCGCACGATCGTCGAGTCGGTCACGGACGTCGTGGACTCGCTACGCGCCGACGACATCCCGATCCGATCCGTCGAGCTCGACTCATGGTTCTACGACCATGCCGTGGCTCGTCCGATCAGCGAGGTCGGATACCCAGCCGAGGTGCCACCGACCGGAATGCTCCGTTGGGAACCGCGAGCCGACGCATTCCCTGCCGCAGCCGAAGACGGGGTCGCCGCGCTGGCCCGACGCCTTGACACACCTCTGGTGCTTCACGCTCGCCACATCGCGCCCGACTCGCCGTATATCACCGACGCTGCGGCGTGGTGGGTGGGCGAACATGCTGCCCAGCCGAGCGACCCGGCCTTCTTCCGTCGATGGTTCGACGATGCGAAGCGTTGGGGCGCCACCGTGATCGAACAGGACTGGATGCAGGTGTACTGGTTCGCGATTCGTGAGCTGCGCGCCGTTCCCGGGCGCGCTGCGACGTGGGAGCGAGCGCTCAACGACCATGCGTCGGCGACCGGCGTCGATCTGCTGTGGTGCATGGCCACCCCGGCCGACCTCATGCTTGCCGGCCAGCTCGATCGCGTGATCGCCACTCGCACCTGTGACGACTACCGATTCAACGACGACCCGGCGTTTCTCTGGACATGGTTCCTGGTCGTGAATCGTCTCGCCGACACGCTGGGTATCCCCGTGTTCAAGGACTGCTTCTTCTCCAACGACATCGTCGACGAGTCCGATGACCCGATCGATGGAGACCCGCACGCGGAACTCGAAGCAGCGCTCGCCTCGCTGTCGGGTGGCCCTGTCGGCATCGGTGATCGGATCGACCGGACCAACCGCGAGATCGTGATGCGCTGCTGCGACGCAGATGGACGCTTGCGACGCGTCGACCGACCGATCGCCGCCATCGATCGCTGCCTGTTCGCAGGGCCGGCTCGCGGCGACAGTGCGATGTGGGCGACCACGACGTCGACGACTGCGGACGGTGTGTGGACCTACGTCTTGGCCATCAACACATCGACAGCTCGACGTCGGCTGGTGGATCGATTCGATCTCGATGCGGAATCGCTGGTCTACGACTGGCGCACTCGGCGCGCGGCGTACGCATCGTCGATCCAGGTCGAGCTGGAACCGATGGAGTGGGAACTGTTCATCGTGAGTCCCGCTGGCGCGCCGTCCGCTGGAAGCGCAGGCGACCCCGACAAGTATGTCGCAGTGCAGGCAGGTGGCAGCTCAGCCTGAGCGTGCGCTGCAGGACCGATCGGAGCCGAGGCTCAGACGGCGAGCAGGTCGCGAGCACCGGTATCGGAGCTCGGATGGCGCAGCTTGCTCATGGCGCGAGCTTCGATCTGGCGGATCCGCTCACGAGTGAGGTTGAAGTGGTCGCCGACCTCTTCGAGGGTTCGTGGCTCGCCGCGGTCGAGGCCGAAGCGCAGCTTGAGGATCTCACGCTCGCGCTCGTCGAGCGGAGCGAGGAGGCGGCTGATCTCTTCGGGGAGCAGTGCAGTGGCGGCGACTTCGAACGGCGATTCCGCAGAACGGTCTTCGACCACGTCACCCAGCTCGGCGTCGCCATCTTCACGTAGCGGCTCAGAGAGCGACAAGGGCTCGGCGGCGAAGCGCAGGGCTTCGGTCACCTTGTCCTCGGGCATTTCGACTTCCTTGGCCAGCTCGGAGAGCGTTGCAGGGCGGCCGTACTTCAGCTCGAGGCGTGAACGCGCCTTCTGCAGGCGAGCCAACGTGTCGCCTGCGTGAACCGGGAGGCGAATCGTGCGGCCGGTGTTGGCGATGCCGCGGGTGATGGCCTGGCGGATCCACCATGTGGCATACGTCGAGAACTTGAAACCCTTACGCCAGTCGAACTTCTCGACGGCGTGCATGAGGCCGAGGTTGCCCTCTTGGATCAGGTCGAGCAGCGGAAGACCCGACGCCTGATACTTCTTGGCGATCGAGACGACGAGGCGCAGGTTGGACTGCACGAACTGTCGCTCGGCTTCTTCGCCCTTGCGAGCGGTGCGGCGCAGCTCACGCTTCTTCGCCGGAGTGAGTTCCTTGCCGCCCGCGTCGAGTTGCTCGATCGCTTCGTTGCCGGCTTCGATGGCCTTGGCGAGTCGTACTTCGTCATCCTTCGTGAGCAGCGTGTACTGCCCGATATCGGTGAGGTACAGACGGACGAGGTCCTCGTCGTCCCGTTCGACTCGATCTTTTGCCACCATCGACTCCTTGAGATGTGTCGGAATTCGTTCGGCTTCGGTCTTCGACTTCGGTGCGAAATATTCGTCTCGGTGCCCGCTGCGGTCCACACACGCCGCCGACGTTTGTGGTAGGGAGCTGGCGAGAGTGTGGACACGATACCGAGGAGGTGGACCCCGCCAACTCGGAAACACACGACGCGCGCCAGGTATCGCTCGTTGAGATGAAGAGATGGCGAGTATCACAATGAGAGATGGGTATGAAATGGTCGACGATCTGAGGGACACGATGGACGAACCGAGCACTGAGGACACAGGGGTCGATGACGAGATCGAATTGGCGATGGTCACCATGCGCTTCGACGCCAGTGACGCCGCCGGGCTGCACGCGGTGTTGTCGAAGTACGTCGTCCTGACTCGCATGGTCGAAGGCTGTCGCAACGTGGATCTGTGTGCGAGCGTCACGCAACCGGGACGCATGCTCATTGTTCAGAAGTGGGATGATGCCGCAGCGCAGCGATCGCACTTCGACTCAGCACTCATGGTCGAGATGGCCGAAGCATGCGATGGGCTCTTGGCCTCGGCCCCGGACATCGATCTGTGGGATGGGCTCAGCGCTCACGACCTGAACTAGGGAGACGTCGGTGAGGCGGCCGATCGTCGGTCGCATCGGCGCGGGATCAAGCGTCAGATATCCTGTCGTCACCATGTCAAACCCGTTTTTCAACGAAAAGAAGATGAACGAGGACGCAAGCGGTTGGGCGGCGCCCACGAGCGCCGCTGCGGTCGCTGCCAAGCCTCAAGGATTTCCGGAAGCGCCCGGAAGCCCGCTGAACCGTCCGATCGACGACGGACCCACCAGCCGCTTCCAGTCGCAGGTCATGACCGTCAACGGGGTCATCACCGCCACGGCGGTGTTGTTCACGATCTTCCTGGTCGCAGCCTCGGTGGGCTGGTTCACCTCCACCACCAACGCCGAGGGCAACTTCGAGCCCGCTCCGGGCATCTTGATCGGTGTGATCGTCGGCTTCGTGGCGGTCATGGTCGCGTACCGCAAGCCGATGTGGGCAAAGTTCCTCGGCCCGGTCTATTCGATCTGTTATGGCTACTCGGTCGGAGCCATCTCCAAGCTGTACGAGAACTCCCAGGACGGCATCGTGCTCCAGGCGGCCGGTGCCACCATCGCGGTCTTCCTCGTGATGCTCACGTTGTACCGGACGGGCATCATCAAGGTCACACAGGGATTCCGCCGCATCGTCGTGGGCGCCACGATGGGCGTGATGGTGCTGTACCTCGTGTCGATCGTGATCAGCCTGTTTGGCGGTGAGATCGGCTTCATCAACTCACCGAGTCTCATCGGGATCGGGTTCTCCGTGTTCGTGTGCGTGCTCGCTGCTTCCAATCTCGCCCTCGACTTCGACCTGATCGAGCGAGGGACGCAGATGAAGATGTCGAAGGACTACGAGTGGGTCGCCGCGCTCGGTCTCGTCGTCACCATCGTGTGGTTGTACCTGGAGATCCTGCGACTGCTGTCGAAGCTCAATCGTCGGTGACACGCCGCCGCCGGAGCCTTCAGCTGCTCGAAGCGGTCGGAACGGCGGCGTTGGCCGCAGCCTTCGGCGGAGCGGCAGGTTCGCTCGTGGGTCTCGGCCCACTGTGCGCTGGTGTCGCGGCAGCGAACGGCGCGGTGTCGGGGTGGCGCGGCGTCTACAACTGGCAGTGCACACCCGGTCTGGCAGCGTTCGTCCTCGACTCGACGTGGGCGCTGCCGATGACCACCGCAGCGTTGTTCGCGAACGGCGTCGCAGCTGTCCAACGTGACTCGGGCTACGCGCCGGAATTGTCCGAACGGCAGAACCGTCACGTCCACCGGCGTGGGTTCATGCCGCGCAAGGGGTTTGCCATCACGCTCGGCAATGTCATCGGTGGCGCCGGCGAGATCGAACGGCCGCGTCGACGGCGGTTGATCACGGATCACGAGAACGTCCACTGTTGGCAAGCTCGATGGCTGGGCCCGTTCTTTCCTGTCCTCTATGTCGGTTGGATGATTCTCGCCGGCGCGGCCGGCATCTTGATCTGGGTGGTCAAGCGTCGCGACGAGCCGTTCACGAAGGTCGTCGAAACAAGTGCCTACTACCTCAATCCGCTCGAGTGGTGGGCGTACAGCCGTGACGACCATTGGCCGCCTGGAGGCAAGGTCGCCGACTTCGGTTGGAAGCGCCCGTGCTGTCGACCGCTCTCCGAGATTCGGCCAACGCCCGAGGTACCGATCACGCCGGTGCGGCGCTGAGCGTCGGTCCCTCCGTCTTGCGACGGACGGACCGACCGACGAGGGCGCTGCTCAGGGCGTGATCCCGCCGACCGGGTCGCTCCCCGGCACGAAGATCGCCGTGATCGCACGGTTGCTGATCTGTGCTTCGCCGAGCGCTGTCTGTCGGCAGTTCAGGTGGAACGTCGAGGTCCCGCCGTTGACGGTGAAACGGCGGGTTCCGGCGAGTTGGGCGCGGTCGCCGACTGCACCTCCGCTCTCCCATTCCTGGAGGTACCCGAGGTCGATGCCGGTGCCTGCCTCGCTGCCGATTCCGCACTGAATCGTCAGGTTCGCTTGCGTGGTTCGCGCCGTCGCGGTGGAGGTCACGATGACTTGGCCGGCGACGGGCGTGTCGATCGTGGTCGACAACACAGCGGTCGAGGTGCCGTTGTCGTTGAGCGTGACTCCGACCGCGGATGACGTCGCGCTCGTGGTCGAACGGATCGCATCGATGTCGACTTCGTGGTCGTGGTCGACGTAGTACCCGGCGATGTCGATGAGCAGATCCGCATTGCCGCTCTCGTTGTACACGCTGAACTGGCCAGCTGGCGAGAGCTCGATCGTCGCGAGGTTGGGTTCCGGCGGAGTCCCAGGTGCGAGGTTCAGGTTCGACGCGAGCGGCAAGGGTTGATCCTGAGGCCAGAGCGTGATGAAGGTCGTCTGGGTCGCGTTGAGGCCCGTGACGTTTGCCGAGAGTGCGAGGGCATCGGTGGGAATGTCGCACTGTCCGTTCACGCCATGCGCATCGACGTCCCATGTCGTTGCCGGGCCGATCGTCGTTCCGGCGAACGGGCCTCCGCTGGGAGCACCGGGACGAGTGTCGAGGAGGCGGCACGGTGTGATCGGGATGAGGACCGGATTCTCGCCGTGGTCAGGGGCGGCTGAAACGAGGCCGAAGCCTCCCGCGCCCAGGGTGACCGCGACGGCGGCGCCGATGGCCGCCCATCGGGATCGATGTCGCCCACCGCGTGGCCGAGGGAGCGATGTCCGACGCCATTGCGTCGGCGTGGCGGTGTGGTCTGGGCGGTGAGCTGAGGTGGGCGAGTTGGTGTGCATGTCTGTCTCCTGTCCTGTGTGTACCGAGTGGTACACGCACAGGTTGACAGATTGAACCAAATGGTTCAGCGAATATCGTGCCCCGATGGTGCCGGCCCGACGCCGCACGCCTTCAGGGCATCGTCGAGTGCCACGTTGAAGGCATCAGGGGCCTCCTGCTGAGTCCAATGGCCCGGCCCGTCGATGATGAATGTCCCGCGGTAGTCGGGGAGTGACTCCTCCATCGAGTCGACGTACTCCATGCGGTGCGCGATCACCATGTCGCGCGACCCTCCGATGAACGCACACGGCATCGGCGGAGCAGGGAGATCGCGTGTTGCCTCCCAGTTGGCGTCCAGGTTGCGATACCAGCTGATCGGTCCGAAGAACCCGCTCGCAGTGAACTGCTCGACGTATCGATCGAAGTCTGCGGCGTCGAGCCACGGCGGAAGACCTTCGGGGATCGGCGCGTCGAGCACCCATGCATCGAGGAGACCGGTGCCCTCCATCGGCGGAAGGTCCTCGGGTGGCGTGGGTGGTCGTGCCATTTCTCCCGAGCCGCCCCAGATCACCGTGCGCAGCGAGCGTGCGATGTCGACATCCAGCTCGGTCTCGGCGGGTCCGACCGGTTGGAAGTACAGCATGTAGAAGAAACGGTCGCTGTAGAGCGCCGTGAACAACTCGGTCGGCTGCATCGGCCACGGGGTGTAGGGGACGCTGACGTTGACGACTGCATTGATCCGGTCTGGGTGATGCCGGGCGAGGTCCCACACCACGAGCGCCCCCCAGTCGTGGCCGACGAAGGTCGCCGTGTCGGCTCCGACGTCGTCGAGCAGCGCGACCAAGTCGGCGGCGAGCAGTTCACTTCGGTAGTCGGCAACGTCCTCGGGCGCCGTGGAGTTGGCGTACCCCCGCTGGTCTGGGACGAGTACGCGCCAACCGTCGGCCACGAGCGGATCGATCTGGTGGCGCCACGAGTGGGAGCTCTCGGGCCAGCCATGGCACAGCACGATCACTGGCCCGTCGGTCGGCCCGACGTCGATGACATCGAGCTCGATGTCAGGTGCGGTGGTGATTCGTCGCGAGCTCATGCGACGAAACACTAGGACGAAGGCGTCGCCCCGGACTCAATGGCCCGGAGCGACGTATGTCGAACTCAGATGAAGTAGCCGGTGATGTCGAGTGCCATGTGGGAGCTTGCACCGGGGCCGAACACGCACTCGATTTGACGATTGTCGTTGAGCACGAAAGTCGCCCCGTTCGCGATGTTCTGCCCAGCTGTGAAGTTCAGCGTCGACGCCGTGATCGTGCTGGTCCCCCCTGGGTTGATCGCGAGGAATCCGTTGGCGTCGGGTCCGATAGCAACCACGTTGCCCGTCACGGCGGCGGCGCCAGCTGGGACCACGTCCGCCACGGAAACCGAGTAGTCGGTCACAGACCGAGCATCAGCCACCGAGATCGTACGGTTCTCGCCGCCGCTGAACCGGCCGTCGGTTTCAAAGCGGCTGTCGTAGACGCGGACGCCGGCAATCGGGTGGAAGGAACCGCTCGTGCCGGCCCCGCCGATCTTCTGCCATGCGTCGGCGGCGTAGCAGTACCAAAGAGCGCCGTCGGTGTCCCGTGCGATGGTTCCCATCGTGCCCGTCGAATCAGGTGCGATGGTCTCTGCGCCCTCTGGGGAGAAACGGAGATTGCCGCGTCCGCTGGCGATCACGTCGGCGGTTGTGCCGGTGGCGATCACGCCGGCGCCTCGGTCGGACTTGCCGCGCACGCCAACACCGCCTCGTGTTCCCTCGCCCTTGTGCTCGCCGTACACGCCCTGCGAGTCCGAGTCGGTCGACTCGCCGTAGACGCCGGTACCCGCAACATCGATCTTGCCATGGACCGCGTACCCCGAGGTGAAGGTCGTGGTGCCGTACACGCCTGCGCCCTCGGATGAGCTGCCGAATACGCCGTGACCGTCTTCACCGGTGGCGTCACCGCGAACGCCGCTCGCGCCGTCGGACGTTGCGTTGCCGTAGACGCCAGCGCCGTCGTCGTTGGCAGTCGTGCCGTTGTACGTCCCGCGGATGCCGTAATCGCCGAATGTGCCCCCTGTTTGGCCGTAAATCGAAGCGCTCCTCGTCGAGTCGGCACCGCCGCCAAATACCTCGAAACTGGTGCCTCCGGTCAGCGCCGTGCGCTCCGAACCCAACTGTGTCGAGCCGCCGATGGTGATCTCGTCACCGTTGGCTGCACTTGCGGAGTCGCTGAGTGCCAAACCGGCCGCGGCGCCGACAGCGGCAGCGATCACTCCCTTCGACATGAAGGCGCGTCGCGAAGCCTCAGGAGCTTCCGGGGTTGCGTCGGCGGCGGTATCGAGATCGTGAGTCATGGGTCTTCTCCCTGGGTTGTGCTACGACAGCGTTGATGGCTGATCAAGTGAAAGTAGTTGGGCTCGAACTCGTCGTGTCGGGAATTGACTCGTCGCTGGACTACTTCGTCGACGTGCTCGGGTGGGAGGTCGCGTTTCGTGGTGATGCACCAGACGTCGCGGGTGAAGTCGTCGTCCTCGACGGTGGCAACATCGCTGTGACATTGCTCCAGCCCGCTGACTCAGGGCCGGGCATGATGGGCGACCGGTCGCCGCGTCTCGCCCAGATCGTGCTCGGTTCCTCGGACGATGTCGTCGCTGCCGCAATCGAGCGGAGTCGTCACGCAGGAGTCGCAGTTCATGATGGTCCTGGCGGTCGCAATTTCGTGCCGCCGGAGGTCGTCGAGGGGATTCTCGGCTTCGAAACCGCACTGACCTTCAACGTCGTGGGCGACGCGTGACGCGCTACGGGGTCCCGGTTCTTCCCTCATTGGACGTCGAGCTCGTCGACGCCCACCGCCGTGTTCATGACGAGCTCGGCATGTCGCTGGATCGCGCCGAAGCGGATGTGTCGCGTCTGCTTGGGCGGTTTCAGCGTCGAGTGTTCAATGAGGCCCTGGCGAACGTGTTCCTCGACCATGGTCCCGCGTTGATGCGTCCGCGCCGTCGGTTTCTCACCGACAGCCATCGAGCCCGTCTACGTGGCTGCGACGTTGCGTTTCGGCACGCCGATTCGCGCCTCGCGATGTGGCGGGAGGGCCATGTTGATGCTGTCATCGGGGTCGACACCCTCACGGTGCTGAACGCCCTGGTAGAAAGCCACGACCCATCGTCTTCAGAGACGAATCCAGGCCTGATCCGGATGACCGAGGCGGGCTTCAATGAGGTCGAGACGGACTATTCGCCGCCACCGGGATCGAGGTGTGCGGAGATTCTCGAGGCTGCGATCGACATGGCTGAGCGAGCCCCAGCGCCAGCGATCGCTCGGGCCGGCTGGTTGTGTGCCGTGTTGCTTGCGGTTCACCCGTTCGTCGATGGCAATGGCCGCACAGCCCGCCTTGCGTTCCAGGCGGTGAACAGCTCTGGCGTTGCGAGTGGGCTCGACTGGGGCACGATCGAGCAGTGGGCCCTCGAACGTCGACGGTACGTCAACGCGCTGAAGGCGACGCAGCGTCCGTCGTCTCCGGAGTATCGGTCCGATGCGATCGACACGCTCCCGTTCATCGACTTCGCGTGTCGGTCGTCGATCGCCGGAGCCACGTTGGTCCGACGCCGCCTCGAGGCGTTTCAGGCGGTGTGGGATGGTGGTTGGACGAGCGTTTCCCGGGAGCATCGGTTGATCGAACTCGCGGTGTGGGCCGATGCGTCAGCGAGCGTCGACGAGTTGAGCTCGTTGGTCGATGATCCGATGTGTACCGCCATCGTCGCCGGTCTCGTCGGCGACGGACGTCTGACGTGGAGCGGCAATGGGATGCTGCTACTGAGCCGCGATCATCCAATCCATTCGGTGGTCGCCGCGAACGCTCGGTGAACGCCGTCAGTCGGCGGCTGGGAGGTCCGACCAGGTGAGATCGTCAGCGGACCAGAGCTTGTCGAAGTCGGCGTCGACGTCGTCGCCGAAGCCGAAGCGGTTCCGGAAGTCGTAGCGGTACTGCTGCTCGACGGGTGACAAGCCGAGTCGTTCGAGGCGACCGCCGCAATATGCATCCCAGGCCGCGTTCTGCGGA
>CALIOL010000015.1 GCA_938044705.1 uncultured Ilumatobacter sp.
ACTACCGAAGCGAAGCGGGAGCGCCGCCGCTCGAACCGGGCCAACTTCGCCTCGGGGCGCATTCCGACTACGGGATGTGCACGATGCTCTACGCCGACCCGGTCCCCGGGTTGCAGCTGCTCGGGCCCGACGACCAGTGGCACGACGTCACGCCTACGCCGGGCCACTACGTGATCAACATCGGCGACATGCTCGCCGCCTGGACGAACGACCGGTGGCGGTCCACGGTTCACCGGGTGGTGCCAGCAGACCCTGGTCAGCCGAGGCACCGTCGCTCGCTGGCGTTCTTCCACGAAGCCAATCCCGACGCGATGATCGAGCCGCTCGACTGCTGCGTCAGCGAAGACAACCCTGCGCGGTACGACCGCATCAGCGCAGGGGATCACCTCCGCCAGAAGATCCTGAGTGGCCAGGGGATGGAGCGGGCGGACACCGTTCAAACCACCACCGATCGGCGCGATGCCCTGCTCACTCCGGCGAAGGAAATCGCATGACCTCCGTTCGATCTGCAGATGTCGTCCTGGTCGACGGATACGTCCCGGTGATCGACATTTCGAGTTCGATCGGCGCCGAGCTGTCGCAGCGCAAGTCGGTGGCGAATGCGATCGCGCAAGCGTGCGCAACGTCCGGGTTCTTCGTCATCACCGGGCACGGTGTGCCCCAGGAACTGGTCGCTCGGATGGAGCGCGTGTGCGTCGACTTCTTCGGCCGGCCATGGGAGGACAAAGAACGATTCGCTGTGCCGCCTGGTGACGTCACCATTCGCGGCTTCTACGGCACGCCGTCGTATGTCGCCGCGTCGGACGACGTCGACACGGCCCCCGACCTGTGCGAGCTGTACACGGTGTGTCGACTGGGTGACCCAGGGGTGGCGACCGTCGAATCACTCGGCGCAGACGACTTCGACGTGTGGTCGCGACCCAACGTGTGGCCCGACGACGCCCCAGAGTTCAAAGAGACCTGGCAGGAGTACTACGACGTCCTCGAAGCGCTCTCGGCGCACTTGATGCGACTCTTCGCACTCGGACTCGCACTCGACGAGGACTTCTTCGACGACAAGATCGACGACCACATCACCAACTTGACCGTCAACTACTACCCGGCGGTCGACGGCGAACCCGAGCCTGGCCAATACCGCAAAGGCCCGCACAGCGACTGGGGCACGCTCACCGTGCTGTACCAAGACGACAGCGGTGGACTCGAGGTACTCGACCGAGCGAGCGACGAATGGGTGCCGGTCCCCGTCATCCCGGGCTCGTTCGTGGTCAATGTCGGCGACCTGATGGAAGTCTGGACGAACAACCGCTGGCGGTCAGCCAAACATCGGGTGCCGGTGCCACCAGCGAGCGTGCGCTCGCGGCCGCGAGTTTCGATGCCGTACTTTCACCAGCCGAACTGGTTGGCACGAGTCGAATGCCTGCCGTCGTGCCTCGAAGACGGCGAGGATCCACTGCACGAGCCGGTGTACTCAGGCGAGTACCTGCTCCACAAGATCCAGATGGCGTACAGCTAGCTCTCGTCGCTGACCAGCTCGAGCGTGATGCCGTAGCGCTCCAAGATGCTCGACGTCTGGTGATCGACGATGTTGGTGTCGGCCAACTCCAAGTTGAAGAAGCTCCGGTCCGGTCCGGCAAAGAGTGGTCCGGCGTGCCACGTGCCGATGGCGAGCATGATTGCGGTGTCTCCAGGAACCTCGAACGCTCGGATCGCGTCGATGTCGGGCTCGGCCCCGGGATCATCGGGCGAATCGGGCGGGGCGACGGCGATCGTCCACGGGTGGCCTCCCGTTGCAGCGAGGGCTTGGGTGACCCGCCGGTGACGCGTGATCGCCGAGACGGTGAGGCCGCGTCCGGGAATCCGCATCGTGTAGAACCGCGGTGTGCCCTGACCGAGGTCGAGTTGAGCATCGTGGGCACCGAACTCGACACCGTCGTCCATCGGAGGAATCACCGTGCCGAACGGAGCGAACGCATCGGGGGTGAGCGCTTCGACGGTGAGCGGCCGGGTCGTTGGTTGAGCGGTCATGCGGAGTGCTTTTCTGCGGTGTCGCCGACATGTTGCTCGAAGTCAGCCGGAACCGGGAGATCGTCGGAGACATACGACGTCAGGTCGTTGACGAGGTCGACCTCGACGTCGAGGACCAAGCGGCGGGTGATGCCACGCACGAGTCGCGGGAGCGCGTGCTTGTGCCCGCTGATCGACGTGGAGTGCGGGGCGTGGCTCACCGCGGATGAGAAGTTGAACGCAAACACACGCTGCACCCAGTCGTTGTCGCTGCTGCGCGGCTCGAACTCGTAGCCGCTGCCGAGGTACGGCAGGGCGCTGAGGCGGTCGTCTTCCAGCTCCGGCGGTGGCTGGTACCGATCGGACCACAGGTCGATGATCGGCGCGATGGTCCGTAGCTCAGGCCGCGCTGCAAGGTCGGTCACCGCGCCGGTCGCCAAGATCAGATGGTCGAACGCCAGGGTCTCATCGGGCGTCTCGACAGCGATGCTGTCGCCGTCGAGCGCGACCGACAGCCACGGCGTCGCGGGGCGGAGTCGCAAGCCGGGCATCTCCATCGCTTCGGTGAAGCTGCGGATCGGTGGCGGTTGGTCGTTGGTCTTGAAGTAGTGCGCAATCTGCCAGCGCGTTGCGTCGTCCAACTCGGCGTAGTGGGTCATCACGCCGGCGGTCTCGAGGAATCGATGCGGGTTGACGCGTGGCAGGCGAGGCCGGCGGAAGCACAGGTCGACGGATGCCGCGCCTGCCCGGAGCGCTGCGATCGAGTTGTCGAAGGCGGCGGCACCATGGCCGAGGACACCGACGCGTCGTCCTGCGAGTTTGCTGAAATCGATGTCGGCGTTGGAGTGGTCGTAGCGATCGGACGGCAACGCCGCGCTGACAAAGTCCGGGACGCGCCACGCCCCGGCTCCATCGAAACCTGTCGCCAGGACGACGGTCCGGGCCAACCTCGTCGAGGTCGTGCCGTCATGCTCAACGCGAACACCGACCACGCCGTCGCCTGAGGAGAACACGTCGGTGACGTGTCGGTCGTTTTCGATGGTCACACCGGTGACGCTGACGTACCAGTCGAGATATCGCTGCCAGTCGAGTCGTGGGACGCGTTCGATCTGGTCCCAGGCCTGGTCGCCGTAGGTGGCGGCGAACCAGCTCCGAAGGGACAGATTCGGCACTCCGAATTCGCTCCCGACGAGCTGTTTCGGAGTGCGCAGTTCAGCCATGCGGGCGTACGTGGTCCACGGTCCTTCGCTGCCCGGCGGTGCGCTGTCGAGGACCGAGACGCGTTGCACGCCCTCGCGCTGGAGTGCGGCGGCGATGATCACACCGGATTGACCCCCGCCGACGACGAGGGCGTCGGCAACGACGGAGTGGTCGTGTTGCAGTGATGGAACCCACCCGCGGTCGGGGTGTGAGAGTGCGGCCAGGTCGGCCCGTGCTCTTCGCGCCAGCTCGTCGACGCGGGTACTCGCTTCGGCGGCGTTCTCGCCCGCCAGTGATTCGCTGCACCCCACCACTACAGGTTGGTGACGTCGAGTGTCGCTACCGTTGCCCTGCCGTGAACGCTCCGTTTCATCGGACAGCTCCGCGGGGACGACGCGATGCGCCGAGTGAGTACGTTCGTTGAGATGAACCGCCTTCGATCAGC
>CALIOL010000016.1 GCA_938044705.1 uncultured Ilumatobacter sp.
GGCAGGGGAGCCCGAACGAGCGTTGGACCTTGCACGGCGCGCCAACGAACTCGACCCCGGGCACGGTCGAGACCGCGCACACATCGAACGGCTCGCAGCGTCGGCTGTCATCCGCCACGAGTTCGGTGACATGGGAACCGCTGTGGCCGACGCGACGGCTTCGCTCGAGCTGTGCGTTCGAAGGTTCAACGCGAGCGCGGTGACGCTCGCCGTGCCGATTGCATCGGCCGGGGCCCTTGTGGGCGCTGACACGCGGCGTGTGGCACGCCTCACCGGGTGGTACGAGGCGCTCTGCCGGTCGACGGGGCTGTACGGGCCGCCGACCTCCCGACGGCTGCTCGATGACGTCACTTCACAGGCGGAGGCCTCGGTCGACCACTCGACGTGGGTTCGCCATCGCGCCGATGGCGCAAGCGTCGGTCTTGGCGGCGTGCTCGCTCGCGACGAGCTGTCTGGTGGCTGACGGGTCGGGCCCGCCCGGGACGGGTCAGAATCGGACCGACGCAACGACGTCGACGATCAGATGAACCGAGGCCGAGACCCGGAGGCACACCGTGCCGTCTGCCGAGAGCGGAGCGAGCACTTCGTTGGCCACGGGTCCACCCGTCGCTGCGAAGTTCAACGTCGACGTCAACGGCACGTCGTCGCAGGTGTACACGGTGACGAACCCGCCGCTGTCAGGTGCAGCCGCGGTGACGTTCATGATGACGGCCACGGCGTCGGTGGCCACACCTGCTCGTCCGGCCATCTCGATTTCGAGTAGTCCGCCCGCAGTGACCTTTCCCGAACCCTCCGATGCGCCATCGATCGTCTGCCCGGCCGGTGCTGGCCGGGTGTCCGCCATCCGCCGTGGCGTCAACGGTGTCACCCCTGGGGCGTTCGCTTCGACGTGGCCAGCGACATCGACGATGAGGTCGGTTGCGGCCGAGCTGAAGAAACAGACCTGGCCGTTGCTGACCGGGGCGACGATCTCGTTCGACACCACGGTTCCCGCCGCGAAGTTCAGCGACGAAGCGTTCGGTACGTCGCCGCACGGATAGGCGGTGACGAAGCCGTCAGCCGCCGGGTTGACGGCTGCCACGTTGATCACCACCGAGCCGACGCCGCTGTTTGGCACGTCGCCGCGTCCCAGCACATCGAGTGCGAGGACGCCGCCGGCGCTGACTCGCCCGTCACCTTCGAACAACCCGTCGACGGTGCTTCCCGTGGGCCGAGTGTCCAAGACTCTCGCTGGCGGCAGCGGGGTGAGCGCAGAGTTCGCGATGACCAAGGCGGACACGTCGAGAGCGAGATCGACCGCGACGGACGAGAAGATGCAGAGCGTTCCGTCCTGCGACAGGGTGGCGACGATCTCGTTCGCGGTGACGCCACCGCTGAGCGAGAAGTTGATGGATGACGTGTTCGGCACCGACCCGCACGGATACACCGTCACAAAGCCTGGCGCGGCGGGGTTGATCGCCGTGACGTTGACGACGATGGCGGGGGCTTGGTCGATCCGGAAACCGCCAAAGCGGCTGGCCACGTCGACTTCCACGGCGGAGCCGCCGGGAACGCGCCCGATTCCCTCGAAGAGGCCGTCAAAGGTCTCGCCGGCCGCTCGAGTGTCGAGAATCCGTGAGTAGTCCCGGAAGCTGTAGGTGGACGTCAGTGCCTGTGTAGTCGCTGACCCGACGATGGTCGAAGCGACGACGACTACTGCAGCGACAAGGCCCGTGAGCGTGCGGTTTGATGATGGGATCATCGCAAGATCGTCCGTGCGATCGCCAAAGGATCACCAAACCGGTGTTGCGCCCCACGGTGCGCTCGGTTGTTCTGCCTGGGGAAGAATCCGAAAGTGGGCTGCGTCTCAGCTCTCGATCTTGCGGCCCATCGCCGGTCGGGGTGGTGCCTGGAGCAGTGCCCCTCCGACGCCGACCGCTCTGACCAGGACGTCGACGGCCTCCTTGGGGTCGCCGCCCCAGTGCGCTCGCTTCCACCAATCGAACCCGACCTTGTCTGCCACGCTTCGAGAGGGTGTATTCGCGGGTTCGATGAAGCAGAGCATCTTGCCGTCGTCGATCTCATCGGCACGTGTGAGCAACGCAGCGACGGCTTCGGTCGCCACGCCTTTGCCTCTTGCTGAGGCGACCAGACGCCATCCCCACTCCAGGTAGTCCACTCCGTCGAAGTCGATGACGCCGACTCCCGTGTAGCCCAGGATCGTTCCCGACGCTCGATCGACAATGGGCTGCTTGGCGTACTCGACGAGGTTGGACACCTCGAGCATCTCGTCGAACCGACCGTTGGCGGACGCCGTGTTCAACTGGGCGCCGAACACCATGAACTCTTCGTCGGTGAAGAGCTCCACGAAGCGGGCTCGATCAGCCTCGACCGGATGTCGCAGCAGCAGTCGGTCCGTCGTGAGCCCCACCCGGCCCACCGTAGGTCTCCCGCTCGCAGTACGTTCGCGAGATGTCGAAGGTTGTTCTCGTTGGAGGTTCGGGGTTTCTCGGCTCGGGCCTTCAGAAACGCCTGACTGCTACGGGCGATGCAGTCACGGTGATCGGTCGCCACCCAGGTCCTGCTCGCGATGGCGTGCGCACCGTGCCGTGGGACGGCAAGTCACTCGGCGACTGGGTTGGAGCGCTCGAGGAAGCCGACGTCGTCGTACATCTCGCAGGCAAGCGCGTCGACTGTCGACCCACCGCGTCCAACATCGATGAACTCATCTCGTCCCGAGAAGGGACCGTTCGCCTTGTCGGGCAGGCATTGGGGCAACTGAATACTCCGCCGACGTCATGGGTGCAGTTGTCATCGCTCGCGATCTTCGGTGATGCGGGCGACGCGGAGATCGACGAAGACACGCCGCCGCCCCTGACCGGTCCTCGTCAGCAAGTCGAGGTCTGTCAGCGGTGGGAAGCAGCTTATGACGAAGCAACCAAAGGGTTGAGTCGATCGGTTTTGCTGCGACCCGCAATCGGTATCGGCGGTGACGGCGATCCAGCCACGCGTCAACTTGCTCGTCTCGCCAGGTTCGGGCTTGCCGGATCCGTCGGCGGCGGGCGCCAATGGGTGTCGTGGTTGGGGATCGACGACCTGCTCGACTTGCTCGTCCGCTCCGTGACGGATTCCTCGATGTCGGGCCTGTACCACTTGACCTCACCGAGCCCGGTTCGAAACCGTGAACTCATGGCCGCGTACCGAGCAGCTGTCGGCCGCCGGTTCGGCGTGCCAGCTCCCAGGGCGGTTACGACGGTTGGCGCATGGTTGCTCGGTTCCGATCCGGCCCTGGCGCTCACAGGTCGTAAGTGCGTTCCGGCGCGGCTGCTTCGCGAGGGATACGCCTTCCGAGAGACCGACATCAACGAAGCCGTCTCGAAGGCAGTCGCCGCCGCGAGCACGGGCTCGTGATTCCGCCGAAGACATTCGCAGGCATCGATTGCGAACCGTGGCGGTTCTTCAGCTGATCATTCGGGTGATCCGAGTGGGCGACTCGCCCACCTCGAGGTCGGATTGACGACGACCGCAGCTGCGACGAGTTGGATGTCGGAATCTGGCTCCAGCCGCATCCAGCGAGCTTCGACCGGCCAAGCGATGTGTGGACGTGCGTCG
The DNA here is from genome assembly GCA_938044705.1 of uncultured Ilumatobacter sp. Taxonomy (GTDB): domain Bacteria; phylum Actinomycetota; class Acidimicrobiia; order Acidimicrobiales; family Ilumatobacteraceae; genus Ilumatobacter_A. The sequence continues at coordinate 3,592 of CALIOL010000016.1, forward strand.
GCCTCGCTGACGAAACTGAGGCGAAGCACGCCTTGGGTGTCCGTTTCCGTGACGTCGACGTCGTCGAAGCCGAGCCAATCGCCGGTGACGGGGTGCTGTGCCTTGTACAGCGCTTCCTTCGCCGCGAAGACGGTGGTGGCCGCAACGTCGGGAGCCTCGGAGCGTTGCACCCATTGCCGCTCCGTCTCGCTGAGGGCGATACGAGCCACCTCGTCGGTCACGCGACCGACCTGTTCCACATCGAGCCCGATCGACACCTTCTCGTCCGCTGACGCAGAGGCGAAGCAGTAGCCCTGTGTGTGGGTGATGGAACCGACGGCGCCGTGCGGCCAGATGGGGGAGCGGTCTGCTGCGGCGACCAGTGGCTGCGCGGAAATCCCGAGCGCACTCAGCGACGCGTGGGCGCTCGCCCGCCCTCCGGCGAACTCCTGCTGGCGTGAGGCGATCGCCTTGCGCACGGCTTCGAACTCCTCGGGCTCGAGCGCAGTGACGAGCGCTGCGTCTGCGTGGCACGCGTGCGTGACGACGTGGACACCGGCGCAGGCGAACAGTGCGTCGATCGACGGAGCCGGTTCGGGCGAACTCACGACTCGACGGCACTCGCCGAATCAGCCGCGTCCATTCCGGCACCGAACACCGCAGCGAGTTCCTCTGTTTCGGGCTCCATCAACAGGCGGGCATGCGTCGAGGAGATATCGGTCTGAGTGAGCACCTCGGAGAAGTCGCTGTACCACTGCACGTCATCCATCAGAACGGCCATCTCTGTCGAGCGCACGAGATGGATCTCGGTTCGCAGGTCGACGCTCGGGTCGTAGTGCTCGAATGCCGACTCGTGTGCGATCCGAACCGCCCGTTCGCGCCGTGCCGCGGCGCCCCCGAAGCGCAGCAGCACGTTCTTCTCGAGGCGTAATTTGACCTGCCACCAGACAGCGTTCCAGAGCCTTCCGTCCCGCCTGTAGTACTGCACGCGATCGACGATGCGTTCGATCGGCTTGAGTGGCTTCAGGGCTCCTGCGTCTGCATGGGGTGGGGGAAGGTCGGCGAGACCCAGGTAGTCGATCTGGTCACCGGCGTCAGCAAACTGGCGCGCCATCTCGAGGGCGGTCCAGCTTCCATCGCAGTGCCCACCGATCAGATACGGGCCGTGCGGCTGGTGCTCCTTGATCGCTGCAACGAAGTAGGCAGCGATCTCTTCGATCGACTCGAGGACGGGTTCGCCGAGGTGCAGCCCGGATGTCTGGAGTCCGTAGAACGGTCGATCCGGGTCG
>CALIOL010000017.1 GCA_938044705.1 uncultured Ilumatobacter sp.
GCTTCGCCCGCCACGCCTGATCGCCGACCTCCCCGCTGGCGGCACCAGGCTGATGCAGACCGCCGATGGATACGTCGCCACGATCAAGCGTGGTCGAGTCGTGGCGGAGAACGGCGAGCTCACCGGAGACCGCCCCGGCCGCCTGCAGCGCGGCGCCCAGCCCGCACCAACCTGACCTAGCCGCACGGGCAACGACCTCGCACATCCATGGGTCTCCTCGCGCACGTCGTTCGTCTGAGTCGAGCCAGCGCCGCTCCCTATCGCCTCGATCCTTCAGCGAGTGTGCGGGTCCATACCGGTTCCCCGTGACGTTGCTCGCCGCTCGGAGTGAAGCCGACCCGCCGGTACAGGCGCGCTGCCACCTCGTTCAACGGGTTGACGGTGAGGTCGACGGACCGCACCCCGAGGTGCCGGCAATGGTCGAAGACCGCGAGGACGACCTGGGTTCCGAGCCCGATGCCCTGGTGCTCGGCGTCCACAGCAAGGTTGACGATCTCGGTGAACTGTTCGCCGTGCGCCAGCGCCAGCACCGCAACGACCATCCCCGCTTCTTCGACGAAGGCGAGCGGTTCCCAGCGTCGGTCGTCGGGCTGAACGTACGCCTTCGCAAGGATCACGAGCGCTACAGGTTGGTGATCGGCAACCATCGGCAGCTGTTCATCAGTCACCCGAACCTCAAGCGCCGCACGCCAGTTCCCCTTGTCGATCGGCACAAGCGACCTGCTCGGTTCTGAGTTCATCTCCCATTGTCTACGCCAATGAGCGGGCCTCGATCGGCTTGGTCCCAGACCGCCCCGACTTCAACGACCGTTCGGCAGCCCTCGGCGCGTTGACGCCCGGCACACCGGTTCGGCGGATCTCGACCGGCGCAACCAGACGAGTGGGAGTGTGACACCGAGGGCGATGCCGAGGCCGTTTGCGACGACATCGGTCGGATCGCCAGCGCCGGACAGGACCGTTGCCTGCAACGTCTCGATCGCAACAACAACGAGCAGGAGAACCAGCGAGACTGCGACTGGCCTCTCCGTGAGCACGGTCCACCCCATGGCAGCCGGGATGAACAGCGCGACGTTGAACCACCAACCGACATCGCTACTCACCAGCGATGGCAGCGTGCCCCAATTGCGCGCCCACCACGTGAGGTCATCGACCAGGCCGTTGTTCGAGACAACGATTCCACGGTTGCCGAGCGTCAGACTCACAAAGAGGGCGGTGCCGCACAATGCGAAGAAGATCCGCCAGCCCGAGCCGTGGCGTCGTTCCATCACGAGGGCGCTGGCGGTCGAAAGGACAAGCAGCACCATCGCGAGCACAACGACACGTCCGTCGATGAGGGTCAGAACGTGACGCATCCGAACCTCGCAGACGAGCGCCGCCTCTGCTGCTGAATCGACATCGACATGACCCTACGAACACTGACGACCAGGATCTGGCCACCACTCACGACGTCACGCCGATCGATCAGCGCCGCTGTAGCTTCGCTTCATGGGAGGAAACTTGCCTTCGGGATATCACGCGATCACCCCGTACTTCACCGTGGCAGATGCGAACCGATTGATCGCGTTCATGACCGAGGTACTCGACGGCCACGTCCTCATGGAGGACCGCTGCGACAACGGTCGCATACGTCACGCACGGGTCCGCATTGGAGACTCGATCGTGATGCTGAACGAGGCAAACGCTGACTACACCGCAAACGAGTCGCAGTTGCATCTCTTCGTCGACGACGTCGACGCAACGTTTGCGCAAGCTCTCCGGCATGGAGCGGCTGCGCTCATGGAGCCCAACGTTCGGCCTCACGGCGACCGCATGGCTGGGTTCCGCGACCCGTGCGACAACACCTGGTGGATCGCCAGCCCCAGTTGACTCCTGCCGAGCGCACCTGAACGCGATCGAGGACGGGGCGTCGCCGCCAAGTCATCGTTCGAGAACCTCGATGCACTGGGGCGGACCCGCACGACATCAGAACTGTCGCCGCGACTGCAATCTCCTGTGCGACCCGTGAACCTGACATGGATCGACCCCGCCGATGCGCGAGGATCGCGAGGTGGGGATGGTTGCACGGTTGCTCGACACGAGCATCGCTGGGCGCAGTGCGTGGCGCATTGCCCTGCGTCTGGTCGTCATTGCCCTGGTCGCCGTGTTCCTGGTTCGCCCGCTCGTGCCCAGAGTCATCGACGCCGCCACCAAACTCGAAGACGTCGACCCATGGCTCACCGGAATCGGTTTCGCCCTGCAGGTTGCTGCGCTGTTCTGCTACTCCGTGTTGACCCGATCGGCACTTGGTGAGGAGCGCCGAGAAATCGGACTCGTCCACCTGTTCAAGATCCAACTCGTCACACGCGCCGTCAGCTCGAGCGTTCCGGGCGGCGCCGCCGCGGGTCCGGCCGTCGGCTACCGCCTCATGTCCGCCGCGGGCGTGCCGGGCCGCAACGCCACCGCCTCGCTTGCCTCAGCGTCGGTCACCTCGGCCTTCGTCCTCAACGTCTTGCTGTGGCTGGCGCTCATCGTGTCGATCCCGCTGTACGGGTTCAACGCCTACTACGCCGGCGCTGCCGTGTTCGGTGTCGTGCTGATGCTGGCTGTTGCGGGGATCTTCCTCGCCATCATCGACGGCAACGCGATGATCGAGCGCCCCGTCGCCTTCGTCGTCCGCCGCTTCGGAGCCGACGCCGACAACGTCACGGGGGCAATTCGGTCCTTCGGCCAGCAGATCGAACAGCTGATCAGCGATCGCTCAACGATGGCCCGGCTCTGCTCGTGGGCGGCCGCCAACTGGCTCCTCGACGCCATGTCGCTGTGGGTCTTCCTCCGAGCATTCGGAGTCACCATGAGCCCCATCGGGCTGATGGTCGCGTTCGGCATCGCGAACGTGCTCGCAGCCATTCCGATCAGCCCCGGCGGCATCGGCATCGTCGAATGGGCGTACATCCCCATCCTCGTGGCGTTCGGCGCGACCTTCGAGCAAGCGACGATTGCCGTCGTCACGTACCGAGTCGCTCAGTTCCTGTTCCCGATCGTGCTCGGCGGCATCGCGTACGTGTCGCTCACGATCGAATCGTGGGCCCATCGCCGGCGGTCCACGGCCGCGTACTGAGCAGCTAGTCGGGTCGAAGCATCTCGGCCGGCACGTCACCGGGGCCGAACGTGTTCTTGCCTGCTCCACTCCAGATCGTGATTTCGTCGCCCACCACCCGGTAGGACCCGTTCGCGTTCACCAACGCCGTGTTGCCGTTCACACCGATCACCGTGCGGCCCTTGCCCGCTGCCTTGCGCATCGCAGCGGCGACCGGGGACGGGATCTCGTCGAAGTGTGGAATGACTGCCACCGAGGGCCACAGCCCGAAACCGTCGCCGCGACCGGTCCGCCCGACGAACAGCTCGCCTTGGATCATCGCCCCAGCGCTGCACCCGACGAGCAGGCCACCTCGATTCGTCACCTCGAGGATCGACTCCCAGACCAGGCTGGACTCCAGCACCGAGTACAGGTAACTCGGCTTGCCGCCCGACAGGTACACGAGGTCTGCCGCGGCGACCTTCGCAGCCAACTCGGGGTCGTTCGCCGACTCAGCGTTCCACACCCGCGCACCGTCTGCGTCGACACCGAGCGCCCGGAAATGATCGACCCCGCGCTGCAGCCATCGATCGATCATGGCGTCGCCTTCGGTGCCTGCTGCGGCCGGCAC
>CALIOL010000018.1 GCA_938044705.1 uncultured Ilumatobacter sp.
CATGGGTGACGAAGCGGTCGGCACCGGGGTGGGGAAGGGTCGTCACGTGATCAACCCGCGCAGGGTCGCGATGTCGTCGTGGCGAGTGGGAAGGTCGTCGCGCTCGGCAGCAAGGCGGCGATCGACCAACCCTCGCAACGACCGCAACAGCAGGTCGAGGGGCGGGCCGCTCGCCGTGATTCCTGCCAAGTGCTCTTCGGGGATCTGCTCCGACGGTCGCTTGATGAACGGCACGACCAACCCTTCGTGATGGTGTTCGGCGGCGCGACCATGTGCCTCGCACACTTCCAAGAACGCAGCTGTGTGGGTTGGGAACCACGGCTCGTCCGCGTGTTCAGATTGCGCGAGGAGCGCGTCCAGCACACTCGGATGGCGGAACGATTCGTGTAGTCGTCGCTGTTCGTCGGGCGTGAGGTACGGGAACTTCTCAACGACGATCTGGCTGTACGACGGGTCGGTCGGGCTGCACAGGCCGAGCAGCATGTCGATCTGATTGAAGGCGGCGAAGTCGCCAGCGTTCGCTCCCCGGTATTCCTGCGAGCCGACGCGGTACGGCTTGTAGTACGGCCGCACGCGGAAGAAGAAGTCGTCAACGTCCAGCTTCTGCCCGAGCTCGATGTTCATCTCGTGTGCGTCACGGAGCGCGTCACGGGCGTGGACGAGGAGGTCGAGTGTCGCCGGGTGGGAGACACCCATTGGGTGGATCCGGCCCAGCGCATCGGCGGCACGCATGTAGGCGAACGCGCCACGTGTGTTGTGGTCGAGGAACAGTTTCTCGGCAGGTGCATGGGTGAAGGTGCGATACACGCCGTTGACCGCTCGGTTGTAGGTCTCCATGTGGCTCGTGACGAACCGCGGTGCGGTGCCGAGCGATGCACCAAGATGTAGCGCCAGTGTCGAGGCTTCGACCAGCGGCGACGTGCGCTCGCGCGACGGTTCGGTGATCTCGTGACGGCGACAGGCGGCCATGTAGTAGCCGACGTTTCCGAGGAGTTCGAACGCTCGGTCGAAACCTTCGTCGGTGTTGCCCTCTTCGATCAGGGGGACGATCAGGTCGCGCCCTTCTTCGAGCAGCTGAGCTTTCACGTCGTCGCCGACACCGTCCACTTGTGATCGATTGGGCCGTGCGGCATAGAGATCTTCGAGTCGGGTGTTGAGGTCGACGAAGCGAGTGCGGATCCATTGGTCGAGTGCGGCGACCCGTGGCGTGGTGGAGGAGTGCGGTTGTGCGTCGATCATGCGAACATGAGAATACAGTCTCATCTCGTAGAAAGCTAGCGTGTGTCCTGTGAGCGCGACGTCCGATGATCTGAGCTCGCTTGCCGGGCGCTCGTCGTCGGCTCGTTCCGACACCAAGCGGACCAACGAGCGCCTGATCGATGCGTTGAACCAGTGGGTGGCAGACCACGGCGCGCCGCCGGAGCGATTGGCCGACGTCGCGCAGCTCGCCGGTGTTTCCACAGCGACGGCGTACCGACACTTCGCGTCAGTCGATGATGCGATTCAAGCGTTCGTGCTGCAATTGCCGATTCGTGCTGCCGAGCTGTTTGCCGAGTCCGGGCGTGCTGATGGTGACCCGGTCGAGGCATTCGCAGCGTGGAACCTTGCGTGGGTTCGAGCGTGCGAGGAGCACGGCGAACTCGCTGTGCATCTGCGTTCTCCTCAAGGATTCCTCGAACGCCGCGACGAGGGTGAGCCCGTGATCAACTTCGCGTGCGCCCAGATCGAACCGCTGTTGGATCGATTGGACGGAGACACCACGATGATGCTGTTCATGTGGAACGTCACGAGCGATCCGCGCGAGGTGCTCGACCTGCGACGCCTCGGCTGGGGTGCGCAACGCATTGCCACCTTCGTGACCCGCGCCGTCCTCGCGACGCCGGATGTCTGAGATGAACGCAGCGGGCGATCTCAGTCGAGCCGCCGATCGCCTGGACGAGCTTGCGGACACCGCCGAGTTGATGGGCGATGACGCGAACGCGTTGCGCCTCAGGCAGCGAGCGAATCGGGTCCGACTGGATGCGATGAATCAGATCGTGCCGCGAGATGAATGACCGCGCGGTGCGACTGGGTCAGATCACTTTGAGTGCGTCGGAGTAGACCTTCTTGGGCTTCATGTCGACGGCGATCTGGCGAGCGATCTCGTGGAACGACTTGGCGGTCTCGGACTCCGGGTCCACCGCCGTGATGGGCTTGCCGTCGTCACCGCCTTCGCGAAGCGCCTGGGTGAGCGGGAGCTTGCCAAGCAGCGGAACGTCGAGTTCGTCGGCGAGCTCCTGACCGCCACCGGAGCCGAACAACTCGTAGTGCTTGCCGTCATCGCCGGTGAACCACGACATGTTCTCGATGATGCCCCGAACCGGGAGGTTGACCTTCTCGGCCATCGCAGCGGACATCGCAGCGACCTTTTGAGCTGCAGGCTGCGGGGTGGTCACGACGAACACTTCGCCCCGTGGCAGATACTGCGCGAGCGACAGTGCGATGTCGCCGGTGCCCGGCGGCATGTCGACGAGGATGAAGTCGGGCTCGTCCCAGAACACGTCAGTGAGGAACTGCTCCAGCGCCTTGTGCAGCATCGGGCCCCGCCAGATGACCGCCTGGCCCTGCGGGACGAAGTAGCCGATGGAGATGCAGCGCACACCCCACTGCTCGGGAGGCAACAGCATCTCGTCGATGACCACAGGATCGCGGTCGGTGCCCAGCATGCGCGGGATCGAGTAGCCGTAGATGTCGGCGTCGATGATGCCGACGGAGTAGCCCTGCTGAGCAAGCGCCACAGCGAGGTTGGTCGTGACCGACGACTTGCCGACGCCGCCCTTGCCCGACGAGATCAACAGCGGTCGCGTCTTCGAGCCGGTCTTTGCGAACGGGATCTCGCGACCCTCGGCATGACCGTGGGCCTGGTTCGTGCCTGCCGATGCGCCGGCATTGCCGTGCACCATCTTGCGGACGTTCTCGCGTTCTTCGTCGGTCATGACGGTGAACTCGAGGTCGATCGACTCGACGCCGTCGAGTTCGGTTGCGGCTTCGGACACCCGACGCGTGATCTCTCCCTTGAGGGGGCAGCCCGGGACGGTGAGGGCGACGAGCACACCAACGATCCCGTTCTCGCGGATCTGTACCGCTTTCAACATGCCCAGATCGACGATCGAACGATGCAGCTCGGGGTCTTCGACGGGACGAAGTGCGTCGATGACCTGATCTTCGGTCACGGGAGTTGTTGCCATCGGGTCAGTGTGGCGAGGGAAGCCGTGAATACCGACGTGATCGGTGTCCGAGGATCGATAACCGAAGCAACGGTGTCACAGAATCGACTAAACAATGGGGAGTGGACGGAGGAGAACCTGGTGAGGAGCAAGCGCCCGACGCTGCGACGGCGCCGTTGTCGCCCGAAGAGGTCCTCGGGCGACTCCGCAGCCTCGTCATCCAGGTCAGCCCGGTCGGCGTCATCGTCTCTGCGCACGGATCTGGTGACGGCATTGCCGGGTATGTCCCGAGCGATCTCGTCGGCCGGAGCGTCTTCGACCTCGTCGCTCCCGAGGGCCACGACGTGCTGACCGAGATCTTCCTCGCCCGGGCAGGCGAGGTCGCGGTCGTCGACCGACCGATGCCGTTTCCGATCGTGCTGATGAGCGCGAACGGCGAGCGCGAGACCTTCGATGCCCTTCCGAACGTGGTCGTCGACGGCGAGCGCAGCGGATGGATCGTGCAGCTGACTCCGCAGCGGCTGCACTCCGCATCCGTGGACCTCATCGATGCGGTCGTCAACGGTGAACCGCTGGAGAGCGTCGCTCGCTCGATTGCGTCTCGCGAGCAAGCCGGCGAGCAACAGCAGGACTTCTTGCGAACGCTCGTGGTGATGAATGCAGGAACATCGTCGGCTCATGTCGTGGCGAATGGCGCGGATGCGTCGCTCGTGGACGCTGTTCAGGAGGCGTTCGCTGTCGCCGATCATCCATTCCTCTACGGATACGGGGACGGCCGAGTCCACACCGTCGAGCTCGCCGAGTTGGGCCAGCGAGCTCAGGTCGCAGCGGAACGCGCAGGCTTCGAGGCCCTGCACATCGGCGTTGCGAGCGATGGGGGCTCGGCGCGTTGGTACGTCCTCTGGTTCGTGATCGATGCTCGCGTCGCGACGTTGCAGTTGAACGCGGACCTGCCTCGACGGGCGATGCTCAAAATCCTCACCTATGCGCTCGAGCGGCACCGAGCTGAAGAACTGCTGCGAGCAGCAGCCGAGACCGACCCGCTCACCGGTGTGGGGAATCGGGCGCGCTTCGACGCCGCGCTCGAAGACGTGGCTGGCCATGGGCACGTCGGAGTCATCTACACGGATCTCGACGGTTTCAAGGCGGTGAACGACAGCTATGGCCACGCTGTCGGCGACGAGGTGCTGATGATCGTCGCTCGGCGCATGGCCAAGATCAGCCGATCGGTCGACGTGTTGGCACGTGTCGGTGGCGACGAGTTCGCATTGCTCGTGCCCGATGCCGACTCCGAGCTCCTGCAAGGGATCGCGGAACGGCTCGAAGCGGTCATCACGAAGCCGATGATGATCGACGGGCACATCATCGAGATCGGAGCCTCGAGTGGCGTGGCGATGTCCTCGTCGACCGAGGGAGACCCGCGCGAGTTGGTCAGGACTGCTGACCTGTCGATGCTGGCGGCCAAGCGATCAGGCCGTGGAGCGTCCGGCGGCCCGTCGTGGTGGCCCGAAGGGCTTGCGGATCCGAACGATCTGAGCGGCTGACTCGTTCGCTCGCTGCACGGTCAGCTGCGGTGCTGGGCGTACTCGATCACTCGTTCGACGACTGCCTCACTCGCTTTCGCCGTCGAGCCGGCGTCGAACGGCGGTTGGGGGTCGTATTCGATCATCAGTTGGGAGGCTTCCGCAGCGGTCCGGTCCACCAGGATCTCGACCAGTCGGAGTGCCATGTCGATGCCGCTGGACACGCCTGCGGCCGTGATGATCCGCTGGTCGAGGTGCTCGACCACGCGTTCGCCGGTGGGGACTGCTCCGTGCTGGGTCAGGACGTCGAGAGCGCCCCAGTGGGTGGTGGCGGTGAGGCCGTCGAGGATTCCAGCAGCGGCAAGCACGAGTGAGCCGGTGCACACCGAGGTGGTGAACGTCGAGGTCTGATGGGCTGACCGGACCCACTGCAAGACTCGTTGGTCGTCCATCAGCGCCCTCGTGCCGTGGCCGCCCGGGAAGACGATGATGTCTGGATTCGGGTGATCCTCGAAGGTCGCATCAACTTCGATTCCCAGCATGCCGTTGTCCGATCTCACGACGCCGAGTTCGTGTCCGATGAACGTGATGTCGAACTCGGGGATTCGTTGAAGTACCTCGTACGGGCCGATGCCGTCGAGCGCGGTGAACTGTGGAAAGAGGGGGATGGCGATGTGGGTGCTCATGCGAGGTCCTTGTCGTGTGCTGTGTGGTGGGAAAAGCGTTGGCGGTATGCCTCAGGGCTGACGCCGAGGTGGCGATGGAGTGATCGCCGGAAGGTCTCTGCGGTGCCGAAGCCGCACCGCCGAGCGATGGCGGCCACCGTGTCCTGTGACCGCTCGAGTTCATGGCGTGCCGCATCGATGCGGATCCGTGCGACGAACTTCGCCGGAGGCAGCCCGACCTCGTCGGTGAATCGGCGTACGAAGTTTCGTTCGCTCATCGCCACGTTCCGAGCGAGTTCGGCGATGCGATGGTCGGCGCCCGGGTTGTCGATGACCAACTCTTGAGCTGTTTGGATCGGCCCGACCGGTGCTTGGCGAATCCACGTCGGTGACGCGAACTGCGACTGGCCGCCCGGCCGTCGGAGATACATGACGAGCCATCGCCCGACCTCTTGGGCGACATCGGTCGAGTGATCCCGTTCGACGAGTGCGAGGGAGAGATCGATGCCCGCAGTCACGCCCGCCGACGACCACACGTCAGGGTGACCGGGGCGGCGTGATGGCGAATGGATGAAGATCGGGTCGGCGTCGACCTCGATGCTCGCGTGCGCCTCGGCGAGTCGGTTCGCCCGAGCCCAGTGCGTCGTGACGCGATGGCCATCGAGTGCGCCGGTCGCAGCGACGAGCGCCGCGCCCGAACACACGGTGACGAGGCGAGCCGAACGTTCGATGAGCTCCGCGAGTTGATCGATGAGTCGGGTGTCCTCGCGATGGCGCCAGACCGAGAAACCGCCGGCGACCAGGAGCGTGTCGACCGGCCCAGCAGCATCGGCAAATGAATCGGATTGGAGGCGAACCGCGCTTTCGGTGTCGACGACGCCGCCGTCGAGCGAGACGATCGAGACGTCGTAGCCGAGCGCCACGTCGCCGTCTGTCTCAGCGAGATACGTGTTGACGCCTGCGAACACCTCGGCAGGTCCGGTGACGTCGAGTGATTGGACGCCGTCGAAGGCGACGATCACGAGGCGGTGCATGAGGTCATCATCTGCGAGATCCGGTCTGGCGTCAATGACAGGTGCCCCGCAATTTACGCCAGACCGGCCGTGGGTCGTCGGCGGTACCCTGAGCACGTGGACGTACGCATCGGAGTCACCCAGGCACCTCGTGAGATCAACCTCGAGCTCGCAGACGACGCAGATCGCGATGATCTGAGGCAGCGCATCGAGGCGGCTCTCGCCGGCGCAAGCGATGTGTTGGTGATCACCGACAAGCGCGGCAACGAGACCTTTGTCCCGTCAGCAAAGATCGCGTACGCCGAGCTCGGCTCCCAGGAGGGCAGCCGCAGCATCGGATTCGGTGGCTGAGTCCTGACCGCGCTGCTCGACCTCGAACTGGTCTTCGTCACTGGCAAGGGTGGCGTCGGGAAGACGACCGTCGCTGCCGCCATCGCTGAGGTCGCAGCGCGACGCGGACAACGAGTGCTCGTGTGCGAGATGGACGCGAAAGGCGCGCTCGCCACAGCGTTCGAGGTGACGGAGTTGACGTTCGAGCCGTCGGAGGTCGAACCCGGCCTGCTGGCGATGTCCATGAACACCGAGGACGCACTGCAGGAATACCTGCGGCTCTTCGTGAAGATCCCGTTCATCGGCAGGATCGGACCGCTCGCGTCGACGCTCGACTTCGTTGCGGACGCTGCGCCCGGCGTCAAGGAGATCCTTGCCATCGGAAAACTTGCGTGGGAAGTCAAAGAACAGCACTACGACTTGATCGTCGTCGATGCTGAAGCCAGCGGCCACGTGGTCAGCCAGATCGGTGCTCCAAAGGTGATTGCGGATCTCGTGCAGGTCGGTGTCGTGAAAGACCAGACGCAATGGATGTTGGACATCCTCGAGGACCCGCGGCGCACCGGAGTCGCAGTTGTGACGACGCTCGAGGAGATGCCGGTCACCGAGTCGATCGAGCTGCTCGAGCGGTTGACCAACGAAACAGGCACCTACCCGGCAGCGGTGATCGCGAACCGCGTGTTGGCGGAGGTGTTCGATGAAGCAGAAGGCGAGGTCGCAGTGCTCGTGCCTCAGGTGATCGATGTGCTCGCGGATGCGGTCGGTAGCGGAGCGCGAGCTGTCGTCGATGCAGCGATGATCGTTGAGTCGCGACGTGAGGTCGGTGACGCTCATCTTGCACGACTCGACGGAGCGATCGGCGAGCTCGACCTCTCCGGTGGCACGAGAGGACGAGCAGCAGTCGAGTTGCCGATCCTCACCGTCCCGGAGATGTTCTCCCGTGCACATGGTCGGCGCGTCGTGTCGCTCGTCGCTGACGTGCTCGAACAGTCGCTCGTCGAAGCAGGGCCCGAGACCTGATGGCGACGAAGAAGAAGC
>CALIOL010000019.1 GCA_938044705.1 uncultured Ilumatobacter sp.
GTCGCCCTGGTTCTTGATGATGGAGCCGCCGCTCTGCGCAACGCGATCGGAGATGATCCGGTTGTGCGTGCCGAGCACTTCGAACCAAGCCTGGTCACCCAGTTCGACGTTGCGCTCCGTCGACGACTCGATGTCGCTGAATACGATCGTGACCGTTCCCTGATCGACGGGCAGCGAACGGACATCGACTCCCTCGTGTTGCGCGCTCGCCGCCACGATGTCGATCGACGTGCGACGAAACTCGTCGTTGGACGGTTGGGGGCGCTGCACAGGAAACGGCGAGGCTCCCTTGGCGACCAGAGTCGACGTCGGATCGACCACGTGGGTCGAACCGGCGGCAAGCATGTCACGGCCGACCGGCGCGGTTCGGATGGTGTCATCGCTCGGCACGTCCAACATGATCGTCGTCTCGCCGCACTGGACGACACTTCCGGGCGTCAGCGGAATCGGTGCGGTGATCCGACGGCCATCGACGGTGGATCCGTTCGTGCTGCCGAGATCGGTGACGACCACGCGACCGTCGACGACGTCGAGCGCAAGGTGGCGACGCGAAACCTGTGGGTCGGCAAGCAACAGACCGTCACACTCACGACCCACGACGAGCGGGCCGCGAACCGAGACGAACAGCGTCGTCTGGTTCGGTTGTTTGATCTCGACCACCGGATGCACACGACGATCGTAGAAGACCCGTCACATTCAGACTCGACCAAACCAGCGCGCCACAGTATTGCGGAGCGCCGAGCATCAGATCAGGAGACACCCCGATGACCGCTCACCGACTTCGTTCTCACCGCGAAAAGCCTCGCGCACTTCCCATCCGCCTCGCCGCAACCGCGCTCGCCGCAGCGTTCCTGCTCGGTGCGTGCGGTGACGACTCGTCCGAAGTGGTCTCCGTCGAGGCGACGATCGACGGGCGGGCACTCGACACCGCCGACGCATCCGACCCACTCCCGCTCTCGACCGAAGAGTCCGAGCTCGTGTTGACGATGACCAACACCAGCGACACGCCCCAGGCCGTGCGATACCTCCGTCTCGAAGGCGAGATGGTCGGGTTGACCTTCCTGACCTACACCACACGCGTCGGCGTCGAGCTCGAACCAGGGGAACAACGCACCGTGACGGTGCCGCTCGACTTCTTCGACATCGACAGCCAGGCACACGGGTTCCTGCGTTCGAAGCTGGCGCTCTACGCACCGGGCGCAGATCGAGAGTTGCTCGGCTCGGACGACTTCGCCGTCGATGTACGCGGCAGTGTCACGTCGACCATGGCACTGTTCGCCGCGCTCCTTCTGCTGACGACCCTCGCATCGTTGGCGATCAACGCGAAGGGGCTCGCACAGCGCACGCTGCCTCCGAATCGCTTCGTGCGCGCACTGAGGTTCGGCGTGTCCGGGCTCGGAGTGGGGCTGCTGCTGACGGTCGCATTCTCGGTGCTGCGGATCTTCCCGCTGCCGTCGGTCGCCTGGTGGCCGCTGTTGCTGATTCCGACGGCGATCGCCTTCGCTGCCGGCTACGTCGCTCCCGGCGCCGTCGACGAACTCGATGACGAGGAACTCGAGGACCTTCGCGAGCTCGATGAGACGCTGGCTGCAGTCGCCGCTGCGGCAAGCGAAGGAGCCGACGGGACCAGCTGAGCTCCGACACACGACGCGCATTGCTCGGGGAGCTCACGCGTCGCGCCCAGTCCGCGGACATGACGTTCGACACACCATCGAGTGTTCTGTATAGTGGAACCGTTCCACATGACGGAACAGAACGGACTGGACAATCATGGGCTTCCCCTCCGACCTCGACATCGCCAGCAAGGCGACGCTCAAGCCGCTCACCGAGATCGCCACCACAGCTGGTATCCCGCTGGAGTGCCTCGAGCCATACGGATCGGGAGCAGCCAAGATCGGCCTCGACGCCATCGAGAAGATGAGTGATCGCCCGAAGGCCAAATACGTCGTGGTGTCTGCGATCACACCCACTCCGCTCGGCGAAGGCAAGACCACGACCACCGTCGGCCTCGGCCAAGCGTTCAGCCACATCGGCAAGCAGGGCGTGATCGCTGTGCGCCAACCGTCGATGGGTCCGACCTTCGGCATCAAGGGTGGCGCAGCTGGCGGCGGGTACAGCCAAGTCGTTCCGATGGAGTTGCTGAACTTGCACCTCACCGGCGACATGCATGCCGTCACCGCTGCACACAACATGTGCTCGGCAGCGCTCGATGCGCACCTCTATCACGGCAACGAATCGGGACTCGACCCCTACAACATCACGTGGCGCCGCGTGCTCGACGTCAACGATCGCGCACTGCGCAACACCACGATCGGCCTCGGCGGGCGTCTCGATGGTGTCCCGCGAGAGACCGGCTTCGACATCACCGCAGCATCGGAGGTCATGGCGACACTCGCGCTCTGTACGAGCTTGCAGGACCTGCGTGAACGGCTCGGACGCATCGTTGTGGGCTACACGAAGTCCGGTTCGCCGGTCACCGCTGAGGAGCTCAAGGTCGCTGGCTCGATGGCCGTCATCTTGATGGAGGCGATCAAGCCGAACCTGATGCAGACCCTCGAAAACACGCCTGCGCTCGTGCACACCGGTCCCTTCGGCAACATCGCGACCGGGAACAGCTCGATCGTCGCCGACCGCATCGGTATCCACATGGGCGACTACCTGATCACCGAAGCGGGCTTCGGCGCCGACATGGGCGCCGAACGCTTCTTCAACATCAAGTGCCGCGCCTCGGGCCTCGCTCCCGACGCCGCCGTGCTCGTCGCAACGGTGCGCGGTCTCAAAGCTCACTCTGGCAATCACAAGATCGTGGCCGGCAAGCCGCTCCCGGAGGACCTGCTGAAGGAGAACCCGGACGAGGTCCACCAAGGTGGCGACAATCTGCGCAAGCAACTCGAGAACATGCGCATCCACGGCTGCACACCGGTCGTCGCGATCAACGTGTTCCCTGGCGATCACGACGCCGACATCAACGCGATCAAAGAGATCGCCGAAGAGTTCAACGCTCGCTCGGCGGTGTCGATGCACTTCACCGAAGGCGGCGCCGGTGCGACGGAGCTCGCGCACGCGGTGGCCGAAGCGGCCGAGGAAGAGAGCAACTTCCAGGTCCTCTACCCCGACGAGATGAGCCTGCGCGACAAGATTCGAACCGTCGCACAGAAGGTCTACGGCGCGGACGACATCGAGGTCTCCCCCGCTGCTGCCAAGCAGATCGACAACTACGAGGCCAACGGTTTCGGCGACCTGCCGGTGTGCATCGCCAAGTCGCACCTATCGCTCAGCCACGACGCAAAGCTCAAGGGCGCACCGACCGGCTGGACGCTTCCCGTACGCGAGGTCCGCGCCTCGGTCGGCGCCGGTTTCGTGTACCCCATCTGCGGCGACATGCGCACCATGCCTGGCCTCGGCAAAACGCCTGCGCTCCAAGAAATCGACATCGACGCCGACGGCAACATCGTCGGCCTGAGCTAACAACGACCACCGACGGAAGGGGAACCAGCGATGTCTGCCGAAGCAAGCGCACTGCCACCCAGAACCGAGACCCGCAGAAAGCGGATCCGCAAGCGCGGCCTCCTCTCCCCCGGCCCATCGCCGTTGCGGAACCTCCTCGAAGAGGCCAAGGTCGAGCTGATTCCGATGAAGTCACTCCAACGTGCGGTCGAAGAGTTGCGGCCGCGATCGAGCATCTCGATGACGTGTTCGCCGGCGAAGTCGATCGAAGAAACGCTCGACCAGTCCGCAGCACTCCTTGCTGCCGGGCACCGCGTCACTCCACACATCTCGGCACGGATGGTCCGGGATCACGAACATCTCGTTTCGATTCACCAGCGCCTGGTCGCACTCGACCTGCGCGAGATCTTCGTGGTCGGCGGCGACGCCGACCCTCCAGGCTGCTACTTCGACGCCATCGAGTTCCTCGAAGCGTTCCTCTCAGTCGACGACGCCAACGGTGACGAGCGTCGCCAGGTCGATCACATCGGATACACCGCGTACCCCGACACCCACCCGCTGATCACGACCGAGCAACTCCACGACGCACTGCACCTCAAGCAACAGCTCATCCTCGCGACCGGACGCACTGCTCACGTCGCGACCCAGATGTGCTTCTCGGCCGACCAGATTCGCAACTGGCTTCGCAAGGAGCGAACGTCGGGCCTCACCGTGCCGGTCCATCTCGGCGTTCCCGGCGTCATCGACAAGACGAAGCTGATGACGATGGGCATCCGACTCGGTGTCGGAACGTCGCTGCGCTACCTGTCGAAGAACAAGCGGGCGCTCGGCAAGCTGATGACCCAGCGATCTTTCGAGCCCGACATGCTGCTGCGGCCGTTGGAGCGCCACCTCGTTGAACTCGGCGTCGAGGGCATCCACCTCTACACGTTCAACCAGGTCGACGCCACCGAGCACTGGCGCGAACGCACACTTAGCTGACCGGACCCTCCAGGTCGGGCGCAGACTCGCCCGGGCGCTCATTCCCACCGTTCGTGTGGCGCCGGGCCGCAGCTGTTCGAACGGCTGCGATACGCGACACCTTGCGAACCGGTCGAGCGACGAGTCCGATCGCCATCACGCCTGCACGCGCCGGAAATGGGACGAAGCGCTTCTGGCGGTTCATCGGGAGCGGGTCCTTCGCGACCAGTCGATAGCCGACGTAAACGATGACGATGCCGAACACGACCGCAAAGGACCAGAAGAAGAGGCCGGGACCGAAACGAGACATCACCGGCGCGACGACGAGTGGACCCAACAGTGCACCGGCCCCATTGATCCGAACGAGCGTTCCGGAGGCGCCGATGATCTTGGTCTCCTCCGTCCAGTCCAGCGTGTAGGACACCACCAGGGAGTAGAGCGGGAACAGCATCCCGCCAAGGACGACCATCGCCATCGGGACGACGGCGCTCTGCTCCGGCAGCGCGACCAACAGCAACGCGCTTGCAGCGCCGCCGATCGCCACGCCGAAGATGACCGTCCGTCGCGAGATCTTGTCCGACAACCGTCCGATCGGAAATTGGAAGAGCACTCCACCGATCATTGGAGCGAGAAGGAAGACGGCGGTTCGGTCGAGGGAAAACCCAGTCGAGGTCGCGTACACCGCTGCGAGGCCGAACAGGATCCCCGCACTCGACCCGCTCACGAACGCTGAGATGACGCCGGTCGGCACCACCGACAGCAGTTCGCGCACCGACACCGGATCAGGAACAGACACGTCGGGCGGCCTGGTGGTCGCTGTCAGCGTGACGGGGACGAGCGCCATCGACACGAGCACCGACGCCACGATGAACAACGTGAAGTTTTCCGGGTCCGCGACCGCGATCAAGAGCTGACCGACCCCGAGTCCGGTCATCGTCACGATCATGTAGATGGCGAGCGTGCGCCCACGGTTGGCTGCGGTGGACATCTCGCCGAGCCACGACTCGATCACGACGTAGAGCCCCGACATGCAGAAGCCGAAGATGAACCGCATGAGGGTCCAGCTGACGGGAAAGACGGCGATCGCGTGGACGAGTACAACGCTCGACGCGGTCGACGCGAGCCCGGCGAACACCCTGATGTGACCGACGGACGGGATCAATCGCACGACGACGGTCGGAGCGATCAGAAAGCCGGCAAAGTAGCCGGCCATGATCACGCCGGTCACGGTCACGCTGAAGCCTTCGCTGGTGGAACGAATGCCGATGACCGCACCGTTGAGGCCGTTGCCCATCATCAGCAGGCCGAGCCCGACGAACAGCGGCCACATCGCTGCGATCCCGGTCGAGTTATGCGACGGTTCGACCGCAACCTCGGGTGCGACGGCGATGATGTCGGTCGAATCGCTCGCGACGGGGCCAGCTTCGACCCCACTATCCGGAGCGTTCTCGGTGTCAGCCAGGCAGCGAGAATACACCGTCCGCAGCTGCAGCCGGAGCGTTGTCGCTACGGCCGACACGAACGCTCTGCGTGTGTTCGTCATCATTCCGTAACATCGGCTAGCTTCTAGATCGAATCTTGACTCACCGTGCGGGCGAGACAGGCCGACAACCCGACATGACGCTCCTCGAGGCGCCTCCCACAACTCTGACACGCGCCGACGCAGTGCGGTTTCTTCAGCGCGCCAGCTTTGGAGGCACTCCCGCCGAAGTCGACCGACTGATCTCCATTGG
>CALIOL010000020.1 GCA_938044705.1 uncultured Ilumatobacter sp.
GGCGCCGTCATCGTCTTCGATCACGAGCCGCAGGTGTTCGCGGTCCGCCTCCACGATCCGAGCGCCGAGCGTGTGCGTTCCGGGAAACAGCCGATCGTGGAGCGCGCTCACCGAGCGGTGATGGCGTTGCGCGATGGGCACGACACTGTGCTCGGCGGTCAGGGTCGACCCGACAAACGGCGCGGTTGTCAGCATCGCCGACGCGTCGCTCAGTGTGAATCCGTGTCGCTCGGCGAAGGCCGCAAGCGAATCGGACCTGCTGTCGAGAGCAAGTTCGTGCTCGTTGAAGTCGGAGAGCGTGGCAAGCGCCGTCTCGAACAGTCGGTCCGCCAGCGCTGCGAAGGTCTCAGGTTCCGAGTCGGGCAGGACCGGCCCCCACCACCACACGCGGCCCATCTCGGGGTCGGTTTCTGCGAGCACCCACCCGAGCAGCGCGCCGTCATCGTCTGTCGCCACCCATGTCGCATCGGTCCAGGGACCTTCGGTCGGTCCGGCCACATCGGCGATGTCTGACCCGATCGAGGCTGCCTCCTCGCCGAAGTACGCGCAGAATCGGTTGGGGTCCATCTGCGCCTCGGCTGCGAGCGCGGCGATCATGCTCAGGTCGTCGAACGTGGCGTTTCGAATGGACGTTGCCATGGCCACGATTTGATCACAATGGGCCGTCGGAGCTGGCGTGGATTTGCTCGGTCGCACGGGGTCGGGTCGGACCGGAAACACGCAAGAGGACTCGTTGCCCGTCATCGTCCTTGTGTTGCCGCTCGTCCGCAAGCGTGCGGAGATGGACGACGTGAATACTGGTGGTCACGAGGTTGGTGACTACCACGGGCCACGCGCCGAGTATCGCTCCGTACGCGGTGAACGTGATCGCACCGATGAGCCCGATGACGCGCAGCCGGAACACGGACCGCATCGTGATCGACACGATGATGAACGCAGACCCAGCGAAGCCGAGAAGGTGAACCATAGGTTGTCAGAGGGGCGGCCGGCCCCGGTAATACGTCAGCTCACAGGAAGCCGAGCAGGTCTGCGAAGACCTCTTCTGCGTCGATCTCGAGACCCTTGCGCTGGAACCAGGTGCAGACGTTGACGACGTCGCGGTGGACGAAATCGAGGCCGGCGAGGTTTTCGGCGATGTCGACGGCCTGCGGGAAATCGATGAACACGAGCTGCCCCTCCCACCACAGCAGGTTGTACGCCGACAGGTCGCCGTGAGCGAGCCCTTCAGCGACGAGCAGTCTCAGACCGGCGACGAGTTGATCGAACGCGTTCTCCAGCTCGAGTCGGCTCAGGCGCGCTGACTGAAGCTGGGGTGCGGCCTGGGTGTCGTCGCCGATGTATTCGAGATCGAACACGTCGTCGCTGTATGCGATGGGAAACGGCACGTTCAGTCCTGCGTTCCAGAGGCGCGTCATGATCTCGTACTCGTGGCCGGTCCATCGGTCTTGGAGCAATCGCTTGCCGTAGGTCGACATGCGCTCGATCGCTCGCCGGTCCCGCGATTTGCGGAACTGACGGCCTTCTCGGTACTGGACGTCGTTGACGAACGTCGAGGCCCGCTGGACGCCGAGTGCTTCCAGCTCGCCTTTCGATTTCACCTCCCTCGGCAGATATCGCTTGCGGGCGAACTGGCACGTGTCGCCGTCGGCGCCGGTGCGTTGAACGAGGTTGACCTGGGCTTCCTTGCCGGTCTTGATGACGCCGAGGTCGGCGTCGGTGCAGGGCTCGATGACGAGCCATGACGGTGGGGTGCGCATTGCGCTGCTCCTGAGAACGAAGGGACGTCGAAACGTCGCCGCGCTCGTGAGCTGTAGCTACTCGGACGCGCGGCGAGAGGGGAGTGGTGTCGATGCAGACATCAGCAGTGCTCCCTTCGCTCGGTCGTCGTGGACGTTCCTCGACGGCTGGGAACCACGGTACGCGATGGCTGTGCGTCGAGCGGCAGAGGTTTCGCGCGGTGTTCAACAGTCCGAAGCACCCGATCTACCGAAGTGGTAGACAGGTGGCGAGGAGCTGGTGCTGATGAATCGAATCCGACGGCTTGCGAGTGCATTCGGTGCGTGGTGGAACTCGAACGAGGAGCTGCCGCGGACGCCGCCGGTCCCGGGTCGTCCGGGTGGCAAGGTCGGCAACAGTCGCCCACGCGCGTCGACAGGTGAAGAGTTGACGAGCCGGAACCACAGTGGCGGACTCATGGGTGGGGACTAGGCGGTCCTCGAGGATCCGTGCGGCAACGTCATCAGAGCCGTCTCGGAGTGGCCGGGCGGCGGTGACCGATCTCCTGTTCAGGTGCTACCCGAGGACGGCGTCGATGGTGTCTCGTTCCCAGTTGCCGTGCATCATCGCCGGCAGGTCGAGGCGGTCGAACCACCGAGCCGGAATCGAGCAGCCCTGTGGCTCGCCCTTCGCCGAAGCTTCGTAGTCGAACGAGAGGTGCCAACCCCGCCGCCCCCGAAATGACTGCACCCGCGAGAGTTCGAGACTGTCGATGTCAAGTCCGCTGATCTCATCGACTGCGATACGTGCCGCGTCGTCTGGGTGTTGGAACGCGTCGAGTTCGTGCGCAGGGAGCCACCATCGCGCGTCGGCGTCGTGATCGTCGATCTCGCCGGTCGGGTTGTACCGAACGAGCAGTATTCGACCGTGCCCGTCGTGCACGACGACGTTGGCGATCAACTGAATCTCGGGAGGGTGGGACATGTGTTTCT
>CALIOL010000021.1 GCA_938044705.1 uncultured Ilumatobacter sp.
TCCTCGGGTTCGTCTGCGTCCCATCCGTCGGAACAGATCAACACGACAGCGCCCCGCGTCGCGGTCGACCATGTGCGATGTCGCAGCAGGGTCGACAGGCCTGTTGCCAGCTTGGTCCCCGAGAAGCGGTCACCGACCGAGTCGTTCATGTGCTCGATCACCTCGGCGGTCGTGCGTCGCCGAACAGCCGGCGTGACGCGACTGAGTTCGGTTGCGAACGCGAACACCTCGGCCTGGCGAGCGACCGCCAACGGGCGGATGAGATGCAAATAGATGCGTGCGTATGCCTCCATCGAGCCGCTGACATCGAGCAACACCACAACCGGACGCGGCTTGGTCTGCGCTCGGTCGCACGAGAGCTGCATCACGTCGCCGCCCGTGCGCATTGCGTTTCGCATCGTGCGGCGCATGGCGACACCACCTCGCGAGGACCGAGCGCGACGTCGGGATCGGCGTTGCGGCCAGGAGTGCGCGAGCGACTCCAACCTCGCTCCGATGCGTTCGAGTTCGGTGTTGTCGAGCAGGTCGAAGGGCCGATCTGCCTCGACCATTTCGGCGCTGGGTCTCAGCTCGGGTACGGCGAGGTCGTCAGCGGCCGCGTCGCTGTCATCCCGGTCTCCATCGCCAAACGCTGGGAGCGTCGCCCAGGGAAGTGCAGCAGCGGTCGACGTGACGTCGTCGGGTGCTCGCTGCACCCCGACCAATCGTTCATCGTCTCGGTCCGGTTGATCCACCCGTTGGCGAGCTACGCGCTCGGATGGAACGAACCCCATCTCGAGGTGCGGCAGCACATCGAACACCGTCTCGAAGACCGCATCGAACGTGGCGACGTCCGGCTCCCTCGTGACGAAACTCAAACGGAGCAACCAGTACGCATCCGACAACGTCAGCGGTCCGACCGCGTCGAGTGAGGCTGCGCAACGCTCGAGCGCTGGGATGCTCACCGAGAGTCCAGCGCGCTGCAGCCTGTCGGCATACGACGCGGCAAACACCGCCCGGTCGACGCCGGAGAAGAGCGCGTGCCCGGTCACCGCCGCCGGAACAGCAACGCCAGGACGAAGAGCACCGCCGCGCCGATCCCGACCGGTGCGAGGCGCTTGTACATCGAGTCGCCGGCGAGGTCCATCAGGTCGAGTGCCTCGACCTCGCGTGGAGGAACCGAGGTCGCCGTTGATCCACCGGCCGCAGCGGTGCCGTCGGGAGCCGCCTCGGCCGACGCCGCCGCGACGTCGTCGATGACCTTGTCGCCGAGCAGTTCCTGTTCGATGCACTCGACGAACTGGTCGATCAGCTTGCCCGACACTTCGGCGATCATTCCTTTGCCGAACTGGGCGACTTTGCCGGCGACTTTCAGGTCCGTGGCGATGGCGACGACGGTGTACTCCCCGTCCTCGCGCATGTCTGCGGTGATCGACGCGGATGCGTTGCCCGACCCGCGCGAGTCACGTCCGTCGGCAGCGATCTCGATGTGACGTCGTTCTTCGTCGACGACAGCGAACACCGCCTTGCCCGAGTAGTTCGCCGTGACGGGGCCGACCTTGATCTTCACGGTCCCCTGGTATTCGTTGCCGTCGTACTCGGTCAGCGCCGCTCCGGGCAGACACGGGGTGATCGCAGGAATGTCGGTGAGGACCTCCCACGCTCGTTCGATCGGCGCATGGACCGTGAATTCGTTGTCGAGTTTCATCAGGATTCGTCTCCTTGGACACATGAGTCAGGGCGCGAGCCGGAAGCCGCCTCGCGTGTCGAACGGTTGTGGGTGATCGAGTACCAGCGCGCACCGATCGCTGCCGCCCAGCCGGCGAGGCCAACCGATGCGCTTCCTTGAGCGAGGAGCAAGATCTCGTGGTGCGCCAGGATCACGATGCGACTTCTTCCACTGCTCTGCGGAGCGTCACCGTGTCGTCCGGCGTCTTCGCGAGCGCACCGATGGTGGCGGTCGCAGTCGAGCGCTCGAGCTCGGACACTCCCAGGGCGTGCAGGGCACTCACCCAGTCGATCGCCTCGGCGAGTCCCGGCGCCTTGTCGAGATCGTGCGAGCGCGCCGTCGAGACGAACGCCGTCGCCGCGTCGACGAGGTTGGTGGACGCACCGGGGATACGACGACGCACGATCTCGCTCGCACGGTCCACACTCGGGTAGTCGATCCAGTGGTAGTAGCAGCGACGTTTGAGCGCGTCGTGCAGCTCGCGGCTTCGGTTCGACGTGAGGATCACGATCGGCGGCGCGGCGGCCGTGAAGGTTCCGACTTCAGGAACGGTGACGGACGCTTCACCGAGAAACTCCAGCAGCAGCGCTTCGAACTCGTCGTCGGAGCGATCGATCTCGTCGATCAGGAGTACGGGCGGAACCGGTCCGGCCGCCCGCACCGCTCGCAACAGCGGCCGGTCGAGCAGGTACTCGGGAGAGAACAGGTCGTCGTTGGCCATCGCGGCGTCGTTGGCCTCAGCGAGCCGGATGGCGAGCATTTGGCGGGGGTAGTTCCACTCGTAGAGCGCTTCGCTCGCGCTGATGCCCTCGTAGCACTGGAGTCGGATCAACTCGGTACTCAACGCTGCGGCCAGCGCCTTGGCCGCAGCGGTTTTCCCGACCCCCGGTTCTCCTTCCAACAGCAGCGGTTGGCCGAGCTTCATCGACAGGAAGAGCGCCATCGAGAGCCCGTCGTCGACGAGGTAGTCAGCACGGTCGAGGGAGCTCCGAAGTTCCGGGAGCGAACTCGTCATGACGACGGTCCGATCAGCGCGTCGTAGTCGTCCCAGGTGTCGACGTCGAGAGGAACGTCGCCGCTGATCTCGACGTCGGCGACCGGCCAACGACCGGACTCGAGCACCTTCCACACCGCCTTGTCGCCGTGCATGCCGCGCAGCGCGTCGAAGATCGAGCGCGCGAACCAGAACGGATGGCCTCGTCCATTCTCGTATCGACACACGCCGATCGACTCGACCCCGGCTTCGCAGCGGTCGCGCAACGCTGTCACCGACGACGCTTCCACTCCAGGCTGATCACCGAGCAGCAGAACGAGTGACTCCGAGCGTTCATCGACCGAGTCGAGCGCAGCGATGATCGACGAGGAGCAACCGGTCGTGTAATGCACGTTGTCGACGACGTCGAAGTCGGTCAGGTCGACGGCTTCTCGTACATCGTCACCGGCGCCTCCGAGCGCAACGATGAGCTGATCGAAGCCGCTTGCTCGGGCAACGTCGAGCGACGCGTCGAGCAGTGTGCGGCCGCGGTACTCCAGCAGCTGCTTCGGTTGGCCGAGCCGCGACGACCTCCCCGCGGCGAGGACGAGACCGGTGGTGAAACCATGCTCCATCACGCTGCGCCGAGTTCCTCGGCATGTCGGACTCTGCAACCGGGGTTGCAGAACCAGTAGTCGACACCGTCGTGCAGCAGGTGCGGTGTGTCGGCCACGACCGTGACGGTCATACCGCAGACGGGGTCGATGACGGCGGCCGGCCGGGCTGCTTCGTCGCCGATCGGTGCGGTCAGGCCGTCCACGCGAACGGCGCGGACGACCGCGGCGAGGATCGACAACGCGATCTCTTCAGCGGTCCGTGCGCCGAGATCCACACCGACGGGACTGTGGACCACCTCCCGCTGTGCGTCGTCGAGGCCGAGTGATTCGACGACGGCGGTGCCGCGCACCGCGCTTGCGACGAGGCCGACGAATCCCACGCCGGCCTCGACCGCCGAGGTGATCGCCGCTTCCTCGCCTCGACCATGGCTTGCGATGATCACTGCGGTCGCATCGCCCATCGGCCCGTCCGCGTCGACGATCTCCGCGGCGAAGCCGAGCTGCGTGCCGAGTGCGACGAGCGCATCAGCGATGGGCGTCGACCCGACGATCGCGAGCCGCGCCGTCGGCAGCTTCGGTTCGAGGAACACCTCGATCGCCCCACCCGACAGGCACGGGTTCACGACGGTCACCGCGCCTTCGGACTCGGGGAATGCCTCCGCATCACCCGGCAGCACGCGCAGCAATGTCGACTCGCCACTTTCCAGCACGTCGAGCGCGGTGGACCGAACCGAGTCTTCGGCGCACTGACCACCGACGAATCCCTCGATGGTTCCGTCGGGCATCACCACCGCGGCGTCACCGGGGCGCGCCGAGGTGGGGCACTGAGCCCGCACGACCGTCGCGCAGACGAAACGGCGCCGTTGGGCCACCAGTTCGGCAACGCGTGCGGCGTGCTGTGTCGATGCCGTCACGTCGGGTTCCTCTTCGTACCGTCGATCACGATCGGGGTACCTCGCACTCAGATCGGTGGGGTGTGGTTGCCACGCATGGCCTCCCACACTCGGCTCGGCGTCAACGGCATGTCGGCGTGGCGGATGCCGTACGGCTTGAGCGCGTCGACGACCGCGTTGACGATCGCCGGTGGCGAGCCGACCGTGGCCGATTCACCGATGCCCTTCGCTCCGATGGGATGGTGCGGCGACGGCGTGACCGTGTGGCCGGTCTCCCAGTCCGGGACCTCCATCGCGGTCGGAATGAGATAGTCCATCAGGGAACCCGCGAGGCAGTTGCCGTCCTCGTCGAAGGAGATCATCTCCATCAGCGCCATGCCAACACCGTCGGCGAGGCCACCGTGCACTTGACCTTCGATGATCATCGGGTTGATCTGCGTGCCGCAATCGTCGACGGCGACGAAACGACGGACCTTCACCTCGGCGGTGCCCGGGTCGACGTCGACGACGCAGATGTAGGCCCCGAACGGGTACGTGAGGTTCTCCGGGTTGTAACAGATCTGCGCTTCGAGGCCGCCTTCGAGTCCTTCGGGCAGATCACCCGCACCGTGAGCTTTCATCGCGATGTCCTGGATCGTGACCGACTTCTCCGGGTCGCCCTTGATGCGGAACGTGCCCGCCTCGTATTCGACATCGGCGACGCTTGCTTCCAACATCCCGGATGCGATGATCTGCGCCTTGTCGCGAACCTTGCGGGCAACGAGCGCCGCGGCGGCGCCCGAGACCGGAGTCGAACGACTGCCATAGGTGCCGAGGCCGAACGGCGTGTTGTCGGTGTCACCGTGGACCACGTCGATGTCCTCGGGCGGGATCCCGATCTCTTCCGCGATGATCTGCGCAAACGTGGTCTCGTGGCCTTGGCCCTGCGTCTTGACCGACAGGCGCACGACCGCTTTGCCGGTCGGGTGGACACGGAGTTCGCAGCCGTCGGCCATGCCGAGGCCGAGGATGTCCATGTCCTTGCGGGGACCCGCACCGACCGCCTCGGTGAAGAACGAGATGCCGATGCCCATCAGCTCGCCGCGTTCACGCTTCTCGGCTTGCTCCTTGCGGAGTTCGTCGTAGCCAGCCATCCCCATCGCTTTGCGCATCGTCGGCTCGTAGTCGCCCGAGTCGTAGACCCAACCGGTCTTGGACTCGTAGGGGAACTGTTCGGGCTGGATGAAGTTGTTGAGCCGGAGTTCGGCGGGGTCCATCTCGAGGTCGTAGGCCAACACGTCGACCATGCGCTCGATGAGGTACACCGCTTCGGTGATTCGGAACGAGCAGGCGTACGCGACACCTCCGGGCGCCTTGTTCGTGTACACCGCGCTCATGTGGGCGTAGGCGGCTTCGAGGTCGTAGCTGCCGGTGAACACGCCGAAGAAGCCCGCCGGGTACTTCACCGGAGCAGCGACACCGTTGAACGCGCCGTGGTCGGCGAGCACTTCGGTGCGTACGGCGCGGATCTTGCCCTCTTTCGTCGCTGCGATCTCGCCGCGCATGATGTAGTCACGAGCGAAGCCGGTCGAGACGAGGTTCTCGGTGCGATCCTCAGCCCACTTGACGGGCTTGCCGATCAGCAGCGACGCAACGATCGAGCAGACGTAGCCGGGGTAGATCGGCACCTTGTTGCCGAACCCGCCTCCGATATCGGGCGCGATCACGCGGATCTTGTGCTCGGGAAGTCCCGCCACCAATGCATAGACGGTCCGGTGCGCGTGAGGCGCCTGAGTGGTGCTCCAGAGCGTGAGCTTGCCCGACACCGGATCGAGGTCCGCAACGCACGCACACGTCTCCATCG
Source organism: uncultured Ilumatobacter sp. (assembly GCA_938044705.1). Classification (GTDB taxonomy): domain Bacteria; phylum Actinomycetota; class Acidimicrobiia; order Acidimicrobiales; family Ilumatobacteraceae; genus Ilumatobacter_A. The sequence continues at coordinate 6,035 of CALIOL010000021.1, forward strand.
GTGCGGGGTGCACACGCGGGTAGACGATGTCCTCGGTGACGACGACGCCGTTCTCGCGAGCGTCGGCGAAGATCGCTTCGGTGGCCTCGGCGTCCCCTGCCTCCCAGTCGAAGCAGTGGTTGTCGGTCTTGCCGTCGAGGTCGTCGCGGATGACCGGGGCATCGGGTTCGAGCGCCTTGCGGACGTCGATGACCGGTTCGAGCCACTCGTACTCCACGTCGATCAGTTCGAGGGCGTCACGCGCCGAGTACCGATCCTCGGCGACGACGAACGCCACCTCTTGATGCTGGAAGCGAACCTTGTCGGTGGCGAGCACGGCCTGGACGTCGTTCGACAACGTCGGCATCCACGCCAGGTTGTGCGCAGCGAGGTCCTCGCCGGTGACGACCGCCTTGACCTTCGGGTGGGCTTCGGCTGCGGACTTGTCGATGCTGACGATGCGGGCGTGGGCCATGGGGGCGCGCAGGATCGCGAGGTGCAACATGCCCGGCACCGTGACGTCGTCACAGAACTGACCGCGGCCTCGAACCAAACGGGGGTCTTCCTTGCGGAGCATTCGGCCGAAGCCGTTCGGCTTGTGATCGTTGAGGTTGTTGTCCGGCGTCGGGACCGCGTTGGTGTCGACCGGGTCTTCGGTGACCGTCATGATGCACTCACTTCCACAGGGGTCTCTTGTTCCTTCTTCGCCGCCCACTGGATGGAGCGGATGATCGTCGAATAGCCGGTGCAGCGGCAGATCTGACCGCTGATGGCTTCGCGAATCTCGGCCTCCGTCGGGTCAGGGTTTCGGTCGAGCAAGGCTCTCGCCGTCATCATCATCCCCGGCGTGCAGAACCCGCACTGCAGGCCGTGGCACTGGATGAACCCTTCCTGCACCGGATCGAGCTCGCCGTCGGTTTCCATTCCCTCGACGGTCCGGACGTCGTGGCCGGCGGTCATGGCGGCAAGCGTCGTGCAGCTCTTGACCGGCTCGTCGTCGACCCACACCACGCAGGTGCCGCAGTTGCTGGTGTCGCAGCCCCAGTGAGTTCCCGTGAGTCCGAGGTGATCGCGGATGTGGTGGACGAGCAAGGTGCGGGGCTCGATATCCCGGGTGACTTCGTCACCGTTGACGTTCATCGTGACTTCCATGGTGCTCAGTCCTGTCCAGTCGCTCGGGCGACCGCTTTGCGGAGCGACCGGATCGTCAGCTCCTTGGCGAGGTGGGATTTGTAGTCGGCGGTGCCGCGGGTGTCGGTGCTCGGTGAAGCGTTGTCCGACGCGATCTGGCCGACCGTCGCGAACAGTTCTTCGGACGGAACTTGACCGCGCAGTGCTGCAGAGATCGGTTCGACGTTCGTGAGGTTCGGGCCCACGGCACAGAGGCCGACGCGACCGTCGGCGATCGTGCCACCGTCCATCGTCACTGCGGCGCCGGCGGAGGCGACCGCCCAGTCTCCGGCACGACGTTCCACCTTGTGATACGCACTGCTGGAGTTCGGCCGGAGCGGAATCCGGACCTCGGTGAGGATCTCACCGTCTGCAACCGCAGTCTCGTACGGGCCGCGGTGGAAGTCGTGCATCGACACCACTCGCTCGCCGTCCTTCGAGCGGATCACGCACGACGCATTCAACGCGTCGCACACCGCCGACAGGTCCTCGGAAGGGTCGGCTTGGCACAGTGAACCTCCGAGTGTTCCTCGGTTTCGCACGACGGGGTCGGCAATGACCTTCTCGGCGTCTCGGAAGATCGGGAGCAGGGTGGCGAGTTCGTCGCTCTCGAGGAGCTCGCGGTGGCGGGTCATCGCTCCGATGCGAACCTCGGCACCTTCGACTCGGATGTAGCCGAGCTCGGCGGCGAGGTCGTTGATGTCGATCAAGTACTCCGGCGTCGCGAGTCTCAGTTTCATCATCGGGATGAGGCTGTGCCCACCCGCGACCACCCGGGCTTCGCTCCCGAGCCGTTCCATCAGCGCGATCGCGTGATCGACGCTTGTTGCCCGTTCGTATTCGAACGGTGCCGGTACCTGCATGTTGATCCCCTTGTCGTTCGGCGAGCGCGTCGCCTGTGTTTCCCCAACGGGCACTCAAGACCTTTGTGTGACGCCCGTCAAACGCGACTTCAGCAATTGGTTAAGTTGCTCGTATGACTCCGGCTCAACTCCGAGTTTTCGCGGCGATCGCCCGACATGGCAGCTCTCGCGAGGCTGCAGCGGAGCTCGGAGTCTCGGAAGCTGCGGTGTCCGGGCACGTCGCCTCGCTGCGCAAGGAACTCGGTGACGAGCTCTTCACGAGAACTGGCTCGGGCACCAGCTTCACTCCTGGCGGGTTGCGCTTGGCCTCGCGTGCGGTGGAGATGCTCGGCCTGCAGGACCAGACGATGCACGAGGTGCGCGCCGCCGGCGACGGCCAACGCATTCTGCGCATTGCGGTGTCGTCGCTGTTCGGCGAAGTCGCTGCGCCGGGCCTGATCGAGTTGTTCTCGACGCGTGCCGATGATCTCGAAGTCGAGATGAGCGTGAGTTCACCCGACCAGTTCCCGCGTCTCCTCGCGTCTCGCTCCGTGGACGTTGCGATGGGCCCGACCTCGACCGCGAACCCGGAGAGCATCAGGACGAAGGAGTTCTTGCGCTATCAGATGATCGCGGTCGTCGGGTCGTCCCACGCGCTCGCGGGGAGAAAGGCCGATGCCCGCCTCCTCGCACAGGACACGTGGCTGCTCGGACCGAGTGCGGTCGACTCCACCAGCGTGGCCTCACGCATGCTGCGCCGATGTCGCGTGCCCGAAACGAACCAGCGGATCTTCCAGAACCACTCAGCAGCCGTTGCCGAAGCGGCCGCAGGGAACGGCATCGCGCTCTGCGCTGCACACTCGGTCACCGCCGAACTCGCGGACGAACGACTCGTTCGACTTCACGCACCGGGGGTCAACACCGATGGAACTTGGGCGGCGTCATGGCTTCGTCACGAAGCGACCAGTCCGTTGGTGAACGAGCTCGTCAGATTCGCAAGCACGCCCCGAGCGATTCAGGCCATGCTGACCGGCAGCGGAACCGACATCGGCCGATTCCGTCCGCGGGTCCACGTCACGCTCTGGAGCTGAGCCACCTCAGGCGATCACGAGCTGGTCGCGACCGTTGCGTTTTGCGGTCAGCAACGCCCGGTCGGCGTCGTCGACCGCGCCATCGCTCTCGAAGTTCGCCAATCCGACGCTGACGGTCACGGGTCCACAGCGGGGAATCGGCATCGGCTCGCGGACGCTCTGCACGATTCGTTCTCCGACGACGCGTGCTGTCTCCATTCCGAGGCCGTCGAGGAGCACTGCGAACTCATCGCCGCCGAGTCGGGCAACGAGTCCGCTCGGTCGACTGGCTTCCACGATGCGGTTCGCAACCTCTTGCAGCACCCGGTCGCCCGTCGGGTGCCCGAGCGTGTCGTTGATCGCTTTGAAGTTGTCGATGTCGATGTAGACCACAGCCGCCCGCGAGCGTTGCGACCGCAACGCTTCGTCGAACGATTGGCGGTTGGCCAGGCCGGTCAGCGCGTCGCTCCGCGCGAGCAGCTCGAGGTCGTCGCGGTCCTGCCAGCGACTGAGCACGAGCGATGTCACATCGACCAGGCTCTTGATGCGGTCCATCACGTTGACCTTGATCGAGGTGTGGTCGACGCCATCGGGGAGTGCGCTCATGTTGAGATACGCCGCGGAGACGACGCCCCCGACACGAACAGGTGCAGCGGTGATGCGCTCGAATCCGAGCGCTCGGATTTCGTCGAGCACCTCGGCAGGCACCTCGTGCGAGGCGAGTAACTTCGCTGGCTCGTCGCCGACGAGCTCCCAGGGTCGCCAACCGGCGGCGATCGCCGTCCGAGCGAGCTCTCCGAACCGATCGTGCAGCGGGTCGGTCACGGTGACTTCGGACTCGCTGGACAGGTCGACGAACGCCCACCTCGAACCTTCGACCGCCAACTCGGAGGCGAGGAGCTTTCGAACGTGCTCACGCGGCATCTGCGCCATCTCGGCTTCGAGCGATCGCGAGACCGCAGTGGTCATCGCAACCGGTACGACCACGACGATCCACCCGGCTCGCTCGCCGTCTTCCTCATACGCCGTGGGAATGATGTCGACGGGGTGTGCGCGTGAATCGGCGCCGAGCAGGTCCATCCGAAACGGCAGCGGTGTGACCACCGAGGCCACGCCACCGCCCGAGTTCTGGATGAAATACTCAGCGAGACGCTGGCCTTCAGCCGGCTCGAGATGGTCGAACACGCTCGTGTTCTCGTAGTCCTTGGGATCGCGGCCGAGGAAGCCTCCGTAGCCACCGTCCATGCGCACGATGAAGCCTGAACCGTCGATCTCGGCGACGACCGGCCGCACGAGATCCAGCCTGTTGTCGGACGTCACACCTTTCTTTCGACCTCTCGGAGCGACACCTTGAGAACGAATCCCACCTGACGTCGCGAAGTGGTGGGTGGCGCAGGCTCGCTACGTTGCGGTTCGTGGATGACCAGACGTTTCATGATGCGATCGAGGCGTACTGCGGCCAGCTGAGCTACTCCCCTGGCGACGATGTCGAGATTCACGTCTCGACGCATGCCACGACATTCGACGTCTGTGTCGAGCGATGGGGGGCCGAGCGGGAGGTGGTGTGGTCGGACTCCTCGATCGACGGCGTGTTCCATCCGCCTCCTCCTGACGCCGACGCTGACGGGTGCGGGTGGCCGGTCTCGGTCAGCCTGTCGGTCGATCCAGCGTGGACATCGGGCTTTTACCTCGTCACGCTCACGGCGCACGGCGTTGCCGAGGATCGCAGCGTCGCGCATGCATGCTTCGTGCTTCGCGGCGCCGAGTCGGTCGAGCACCGGCGACGGATGCTCTACGTGCTCCCGGTGAACACGTGGCACGCCTACAACACCTGGGGCGGCAAGAGCCTGTACACGGGCGGCTCCCGCGTGTCGTTCGCACGACCGTTTTGCCGGGGCATGTTGTCCCGGCCCGACGTGGAGCGTGACGATCGCAAGTCGCGGCCCGTGCGCTTTCGGGAGGCGCCCGACCCGGACGGTCTGATCTTCCAGCGGTATCGCACCGAGCACGACTATCCGTCGGCGATCGGCTCGACCGGCTGGTTCACCCACGGTCGCCGTTTCGTCGAGTGGGCCGAGGGCGCCGGCTACGAGTTCGACTACGCGATCACGTCCGACTTGGACCGCGACGCCGACGCGCTCGACGGCTACGACTCCGTCGTCCTCGTCGGCCACGACGAGTACTGGTCGGCCCCCGCTCGAGCATCGATCGAACGCCATGTCGAGCGCGGCGGCGACCTCGCTTCGTTCTCCGGCAACACGATGTTCTGGCAGGTCCGACTCGAGGAGGGCGAACGCGGCACGTCGATGGTCTGTCACAAGTACCGCGCGCATCTGGATGACCCGGTCGCCGGAACGGGCGACGAAGCGACGATGACGGGCATGTGGGCTGATCCGATCGTTGCTCAGCCTGAATGGACAGTGCTCGGCGGCGGCTCGGCGTTCGGGCTGTATCACCGGTTCGGGAACGCGACTGCGCACGGGGTCGGAGGTTTCGTCATCTACCGAGGCGAGCACTGGTTGCTCGCTGGCACCGACCTTCGTTACGGCGACGTGCTCGGTCGTGATGACGGGGTGGTCGGCTACGAGACGCTGGGCTGTCCGATCACGTTCGACGAGATGAACCTCCCGATCGTCGCATCACCGCCCGGCCTCGCCGCGATGCCCGTCGACTGCGAAGTCGTCGCTGTCACTCCGTCGAGCAACCTCGGCGTCGGCGACTACCCGAAGTCGATCGCAGCGCTCAGCGACCAGGGTGACCTCGAATTCATCGCGCAGCGCATCTTCGGCGGCGATGACGAGACCGCGATGGCCAGAGCTCGCTTTGGCAACGCGGTGATGCTGACCTGTCGGCCGTTCGGCCCCGAAGGCGGCGAGGTGGCCACCGTGGGCACAACCGACTGGGTCTTCGGCCTGGCGGAGGATCACCACGTCGGCAAAGTCACCGCGAACGTGCTCGATCGGTTCGGCGCCAATTGACGGCGGCTCCGAATCTTGGGGATTTCCTTACTCGATGGTGGCGGTGTCTTGTTCGACGACCTCGATCATCATGAGTACGTGAATGACGAGTCGAGTGGTTCCCCCCGGCCACTCGGCTCGTCGATCGAATCGGAGACGAACATGACCCTCACCAGCACACACCGCAAGCCCCGTCTGACAGCCGTTGGAACCGTCGCAGTCGCGGCCTTGGCACTGGTCGCATGCTCGAGCGACAACGGCGCAAACGACTCGGCCGAGGCCGCAACCAGCGCCGTCACGATCGACGACGCCGAGCAGATCGACGACGCCGAACCGGTCGACACGGCTGAGGCCGGCACCAGTGGAACCGCCGCCGAACCGGTCGAAACAGACCCGGTCGAAACGGAGCCGGTCGAGACCACACCTGCGGTGGCTGAGAGCGACGCTGATACCGGCGACGACCAGACGCTCGACGGCGTCTTGACCGACGTCGTCGCGGATGCGCAGGGCGGCCGCGCCTTCTTCGACGGCACCGTCGACGAGGTCTCCGATCTCGACGACCTGGTCGCCGACGCCTGGGGCGACGGCGATCTCGGACTGCACCGCGGACACGCCCAGGTGGAGAACGTGCTCGAAGCCTTCCTCGGCATCGATCACGATGGCATGCACGACCTCATGGACCAGGGCCTCAACCTCGCTGCCACCGCCGAAGCACTCGACAAGGATCCGGCAGCACTCGTCGAGACGCTGACCTACAGCTACATCCCGTTCGTCGAGCAGGGCGTCGACAATGGCGTGATCTCCTCGGATGAGCTCGACGTATGGGTCGACTTGATTCGAACGGAATTCGACGATCGGGTGTACTGGGATGGCGTTTCCGCCAGCTGACCCGGCTCGAGTTCACTCAACAATCCCCCCACCCAGCAATTGGAGAACACGTGAAGAACCGAATCCTGCTCGCCGTCCCGATGATCGCCCTCGTGGCGGCCTGTGGTGGCAGCTCTGACGAGGCAGCGTCGCCGGTCGAAGTCGCCGACGACGAAACAGCCACTGACGAGGTCGTCACCGATGAGGTGTCGAGCGACGAATCCACCGATGCCGCGCCAGAGGAAGCAACCGACACAGAAGCAGCAACCGACAACGACTCAGCGGCCACCGCTGCCGTTGCGGCAAACGTCGAGATCACGTTGCTCGACCCACTCGACGGCGTGTTGAACAGCTATTGCCTGGATATCTCCGGCGGCAACGAGAGCGTGGATCCGGCGAACGGGCTGCAGGCGCACACCTGCTACAGCTACGACGGCGACCTCGGCACCGACCAGGTCTTCGATACGGCGAGCTTTGCGAGCAACGCGCTGTACATGCCGATCTACGACGTGTGCGGCGAAGTGTCCGAGATCGCATCCGGCGCAACGATCGGTCTCGCGACCTGCGACGGAAGCGACCTGCAGACGTTCGAGTTCGGCGCGACCGGCACGATCAGCCCGGCGTCCGATACCAGCCTGTGCTTCACCGCTGATGCGGAGACGCGCACCGGACGCAGCTCAGACCATCAGCTCACCGACCTGTCCCTCGCCACATGCAGCGACGATCTCGCCGCGTACCAAGAGTGGGGTTTCCGAGCCAGCCTCGACGACGAGATCTCGCTGCTCGCGAGCTGACGCGTCCCGACCGGGTGATTCTCGACGTCGAGAGCGTCGGGAATCACTCGCGCACCGGCGAGGTTGAGCTCGGCGTGGCGACGTATGTGATCACCGGCGCGACGAGCGGCATCGGCCTGGCGATGGCCGAACAGCTGCACGACGCTCACCGGCTCGTGCTCATCGGGCGGAAACCGCTCGACGAGATCGAGCACTCGCTCTTCCACGGCGGCAACTACTGCCGGGCCGACCTCGCTTGCGCCGACGCTGCCAGCACGATCGACGCATGGTGCGATCACCAGGGCGTCGACCAGATCGACGTCCTCATCAACAACGCCGGGGTCGGTTTCGCCGGGGCGCTCTGGGAGCAGTCGGCTGCGTCGATCCGCGAGCTCGTCGCCGTGAACCTGACGGCGCCGATTGCGATCACCCAACGGCTCCTCCCTCGAGTCCGAGCTGCGTCGGGAACCGTGCTGTTCGTGAGCTCGGTGGTATCGACCGTCGCCGGCGCCGACATGGCGGTCTACGCGGCGACGAAGAAGGCGTTGGACGGTTTCGTTCGAAGCCTGCGAGCCGAACGATCGATCGGCGATGTGTCGTTGCGGGTGGTCCATCCGGGGGCTACCCGCACCGCCATGCCCGACAAGGTCGGGATTCCGAGCTCCACGTCGAGTCGGTGGCGTTCGGCGGAGTCCGTTGCCGAGGAGATTCTTGGCGGCATCGACTCGCGCTCAGTCAACCGAGCGATCGGGCTCCCGAACAAGGCGGTGCGGGCAGTGTCGCGGAGGGCTCCCCGGTTGGCGGCACGCGCCGCATCGGCACGCCGTTCGGACCTCGCCGAGTTGTCGACTTCCGGCGAACGGAAACGTGTGCTCGTCACCGGTGCCGCCGACGGGATCGGGCGGGCGCTTGCGCTTCGCTACGCAGCGGCGGGCGCTCACGTCGTCGGCGTCGATGTCGACACCGAGCGCGCCGCCGACACCGCCGCTCTCGGACCGACGGATGCGATCGAGTTCGAGATCACCGACCTCCGCGAGTCCGACATGTCGTGGTTGGCAGGCCGTTCCCCCTTCGACGTCGTGGTGCACAACGCCGGCACCAGCGCGGTAGGCCCGTTCGAGTCGATCGATCCGGAGCACCACCGTGCGGTCATCGAGCTCAACTTCGTGGCGCCGATGTTGCTCACTCGCGAGCTGCTCGCCCACGGCAAGATCAACGACGGGGGTCGAGTGGTGCTGATGTCGAGCTTGTCGCATCAGATGAGTTACCCGGGCGCCACGGTGTACGCAGCGAGCAAGGACGGGCTCGAGTTGTACGGGCGTGCGCTGCGCTCGGCGCTGCGTCCGCACGTCGCGATCACGACGGTGTTTCCAGGGCCGACCCGCACTGCTCATGCGGTTCGCTACAGCCCTCAGAACGATGACGCCACCGTCGCGAGACGAATGGACCCTGACGAGCTCGCCCGCCGCATCATCGACCACGAGGGCAGTCGTCTGCTTCCCGGCTCGCTCGCCAAGGCTTCAGCTGCCCTGGGCACTCTCAGCCCTGCGGTCGGCGGGGCGGTGATGCGCCGAACGGTGTACGCCGGTTTGGCTGAGCCAGACTGAAGGTAGGTCAGCCGTGCTCCCCCGGTGATCCCCGAGGACGCGAGTCGCCAGCGGCGAGAGACGTGGCGAACCATTCAACGCCTGCCTCTCGCCGCTGTTGGCGACGCACGCACTACAGGGTCGCTGTCACGGTGCCGGCGAGCTCGCCAGCCGTGTAGTCAGCGGCCTCGTAGAGGTCGGTGGCCGAGTCGCCGGTGACCGTTCCGCCGAGGTAGACGTCATACGACTCCCCCTCGACCAGGTCGGGCGACGAGAAGACGATCACGCTGTAGTCATTGGCCGGGTCGAAGGTCACCACGTTCTCGCCGTCGGCGTCTTCGATGTGGACGACCGTTCCTGCGCTCATGACCGAGCCCGTCGTCACGTACATCGACGCTTGGCTTGATCCGACACCGATGCCCTCGGAGTTGCGACCGTCGACGTTGGTGCCGATGAAGGTGCCTCCGCTCATGACGAACGATCCGCCGCTGTAGTCGACCGCGCTGTTGCGGGTGTCGGTCGGGCCGCTCACGACGACCAGGCCACCGGTCATCTCGACGTGGCCGTTGGCGTCGATACCATCGCCCTGTTCGTCGAGGTCGCCCGTGATCGTGATCACCGTGGTGCCGCCGTTGATGTAGATGTAGTAGTCGCCCACGGCCTCGACCGGCGCTCCGCCTGCGCCTCCCGCACCTCCGGCGCCGCGACCGCCGCCACCTCGTCCAACGGGCTGCGCCACTTCGGTGCCGGGCTCGACGGGAACGCCCGGCTCGGCTGCAACCCCTGGATCGGCAGCGGTTGCTGCCGCTTCGGAGCTGGCGACGTTGAGTCCGTCGTCGCTGGACGTGATGTCGATCGCACCGTCGTTGATCGTGATGACCTCCGCCTCGATGCCCTCGAACGATTCGGTGATCGTGATCGAGCCGGCGTTCACCGTGACGAACAAGTCGCCGTGGATGCCGTCGTCGCCAGCAGCGAGTGTCAGCGTGCCACCATCGATCGTGACCGTGTCGTTCGAGTGGATGGCGTCGTCGACGGCTGTCCCGTCGATCACGCCACCGGAGACCAGCACGAGCACGTCACCCTGCAGCGCACGCCCGGTGCCGGAGACCGAGCCGGCGTCGATCGTGACCTGGCCGTCGATGACGATGACGTCGGTTGCAGCTTGCACGCCGTCGTCACCCGCAGCCAGGACGACGTCGCCGCCATTGATCTGCACGTAGCCGCGGTCGACGTCTTCGTCGTTGTCGGCCTTGATGCCATCGCCGCCTGCGTCGACCGTGACGGTCCCACCGTCGATGACGACGTAGTCCTTGCCGCGGATTCCGTCGTCGGCAGCCGAGACGGTGATCGTGCCAGCTTCGATCGCGAGGCCGTCCTTGCTGGCGATGCCGTCGTTGTAGTTGCCGTTGACGACCAGGGCGCCGTCACCCGCGATGGTCAGATCGGCCGTGGAGAACAGCGTGGCGTTCGGTTCGTCGGTCTCGACATCGGCGAAGGTGTAGTCGGCGCCATCGGTCAGCGTGTTCGTCGAGCCGTCGGCCATGATCACGACGGCATCGTCGGCGTTCATCACCGCGATCGCGGCGCCGTCGGCATTGGTGATGTCGACCCCGTCGAGGATCAACGTGACGTCGTCCTCGTCGGCTGCGTCGACGATGATGCCACCGTCATCGAGCGCGCCACTGAACGAGTACACGCCTTCGGCCGTGATCGTGACGGTCGATTGGTCGACCGAGACGGCGGGCGAGTCCGCTGTGGCGGACGTGCCATCGAGCGATACCGAGACGACCTCGGACTCGTCGTACTCCAGGTCGTCGCTGTCGAAGTGCGACTCCTGGTTGTCGGTGGTCACGACCTCGACGTCGACGGCCGCGGTCTCCTCGATGTCCGCGGCGACGATGTCGTCGGGGGCCTCGGTCGCTGCTGCAGCTGCGTCGCCACCGCCGCCGGACGCATCCGTCGAGTCGGTAGCGACACACCCGGTGAGGGCGATCGCCGCTGCCAGAATGCCGGCTCGGAAGATCTTGGGGGTCTGTGTCCGTCTCATGGTTCGTCCTCTTTCGCAGGGGTCGTCGTTGATCCTGCTCACGGGTCTACGCGTCCAACTTGTGAGTTCTCGCAGAATCGCTCGTGAAGTGGCTGTGTCTCCTCCACGGGCGCGCTACACGCCGGCCGCGATGGGTGGATCGCTACCATCGCCGGTTGTGACCTCGCCTGAGCAGCGTTCGGCCCGCGGGCGTCCGTCGGGAACCTCGCGACGGGACGAAAAGACCGCACAGATCCGCGAGGCGATCATGACCGCGGCGCTCGAAGTCTTCAGCGAAGACACGTTCGCTGGCGCCCGCGTCCAAGAGGTCGCGTCGAGGGCTGGAGTTGCACTCGGCACGATCTACAACCACTTCGAGAACAAAGAGGACCTCGCCAACGCGGTGTATCAGCGCTGCAAGGCGCAAAGCGTCCGCTACTACGTCGACCCGAGTGCAGGCGGTTCGACACGAGAGACGTTCGGCGCATGGTGGGCGACGATCGTGAACTTCTACACCGGGCACCCGCAGGCGTTTGTGTTTCTCGAGATGCAGGATCACCGCCGCTTCCTCGACGACGCGAGTCGGGAGTTGACGGCCAAGATCGACCGCCAGGTGTTGGCCGATTTCCGAACATGGCAGGAGTCGGGTGAGATCAGGCTCGGCGAACCGAAACTGCTGTTGTCGATGACCGTGGCGATCTTCGCGGCGATCGTGCTCGAGACCGAACGGATGGGCCGTCCGCTCGACGAGGCCGCGCTGAAACTCGGTGAGGACAGCGCCTGGGCGATGCTCAACACCGAACACTGACCTCTCGGTTCGACACTCCGCAACGCCCCACGCTGCCTTCCCGCGGCCTTGACGCCACGCTGCCTCGACCTTAAGATGAAAAAACTTTCACCGAGAGGATTGCACGATGACCGAGAACCAGTTGACCCCGGAGTACGTCCACGTCCCCCGCTTCGAAGCAGGCTCCGCGGAGAGCATCGAGCACCTCGAGTCCGAAGGCTTCGTCGTGATCGCCAATGCGCTGACGCCGAACGAGGCTGACGAAGCGCTCGACCTCACCTGGGAGTATCTGGAGAGTCTCGGCACCGGCGTCGACCGCAACGACGTGAGCACGTGGGGCGACGATCGCTGGCCGGTCAATGTCCACGGCGGAATCGTGCCGAGCCAGGGCATCGGCCACAGCGCAGCCCAGTGGTTCATCCGCTCGGCACCCGCGGTGAAGACCGCATTCGCTGCGGTGTGGGACGACGACGACCTGCTCGTGAGCTTCGACGGAATGGCCCTGTGGCGTCCGACCGATGTCGACCCGGACTGGGCCACCGATCGAGGCGGCTCCTGGCTGCACATCGATCAGCACCCGATCAGCCGGCCGGGCCTGCAGTGCGTACAGGGCGCAGTCACCTTGACCGCGACGACACCGGAGATCGGCGGCAACATCGTCGTGCCCGGCTCGCACAAGTGGTTCGCCGACATTCCCGTGCGCTACGCCGAACGGTTGGGTCGCCTGCCCGAGTTCCAGGACCACTTCCGCTTCCCGACCGACGATCCGCTCCTCCAGGCCACCCCGCCGGTGATGGCCCACATGGAGGCGGGCGACATGATGCTGTGGGATTCGCGTGCTGCACACTGTTCCAGCCCTGGGAGCGGGGCGACACCTCCGACCGACCTCGCAGCGCCCGAGCTGCTCCGAGTGGCGAGCCTGGTGTGCATGATGCCGAGGTCCCGATCCAACGAGGAGGTCATTGCGCATCGCCGCGCGGCGGTCGAGGCTCGAATCTCGACGACCAACTGGAGCGATCGGTGGATCAACGCCGACGAGTTCGAGATGGTGTTGAGTGCGGGCGATGCGAGCAAGTACGTCCTCCCGCCGGTGCCCGAGCTGAACGACTACCAGCGCGCGCTGGTCGGCTGACCGGATCGATCATGAGCACAGCCCCATTGACCCCGACCTACGTCGAGGTCCCGCGGCTCGCAGCCGGCTCGCCCGAAAGCTTGGAACACCTGCGCACCGAGGGATTCGTCGTGATCGCGAACGCCCTCTCGTCCGCCGAGGCGCAGCACGCGCTCGATCTCACCTGGGACTATCTCGAGGGACTCGGCACCGGCATCGATCGCAACGACATGGGCACGTGGGGCGACGACCGCTGGCCGATCGTTACGTCTGGTGGCATTGTTCCGAGCCTCGGTATCGGGCACAGTGCTGCACAGTGGTTCACGCGTTCGGCACCGGCCGTCAAGCAGGCGTTCGCGTCGATCTGGGATGACGATGATCTGTTGGTGAGCTTCGACGGTATGGCACTGTGGCGGCCGACCGACGTCGACCCCGAGTGGGAGACCACCCGCGGTGGCTCGTGGCTCCACGTCGACCAGCACCCGATCACGCGACCCGGGTTCCACTGCGTTCAGGGAGCGGTGTCATTGATGCCGAGTTCGCCTGCCACCGGTGGCAACATCCTGATTCCCGGCTCGCACACGTGGTTTCCCGACATTCCGGTCCGCTACCGCGAGCGGCTCGAGCGGGTGCCGGTGTGGCTGGACCATTTCCGGTTCCCCGCCGACGACCCACGCCTGCAGGACACGCCTCCCGTCATGTGCCACATGGAGGCTGGCGACATGATGCTGTGGGATTCGCGGACCGTGCACTGCTCGAGCCCCGGCCTCGAACCGGCGCCGCCGAGTGACCCGACGGCCCCCTCGCTGATCCGAGCGGCAAGCCTGGTGTGCATGATGCCCAAGGCGGGTGCGAGCGACGAGCTGATCGCGCAGCGGCGCTCGGCAGTCGACACCGTCACGTCGACGACGAACTGGTGCGACCGCTTCTTCAGCACCGACGATTACCCAGAGATGCTCAGCGCTGACGATCTGGGCAGGTTCCATCTCCCGCCCGCTCCGCAGCTCACCGACCGCCAACGCGCTCTCGTCGGCTGAGTGCCTCCGGCCCGGCAAGGGGCTTCACGTTCGCTTCATGGCCCCCATGTCATCGTCGGCGGCATGCGTACGTTGGCGGACACGCTCCGAATCATCTTTCCCATTGCTCTTTTGACGGCGTCGTGCTCGAGCGCGATGTCGGGCGAACCCACCGGCACCGAGGTCGACCCGCCTCCGCAGTCCGCGTTGACGCCGAGCGGACCGGTCGACTTCACCGAATACAGCGACGACGACGCCGAGTGGTTCATGACGGGCCCTCTGGAGTACCCGCTGGAATGGGTCGACGACGAGAGTTTCAACGCTGGCTTCTCGATGCATGTCGCCGTGTGGCCCTGGCAGGAAGTGCACGGCGGACCGCGATTCGCAGGCGGATTGCCCGGCACGTGGATGTCCGCACCGGACGGGTTCTATTCGACCATCGAAGGAGGGACCGGAATCGGGGCCGGCAATCGATTCCCGAGTCAGGGAAACAAGTTCACGATGGGCGGCGTATCGGCCGACTTCACGCACTGGGCAAACGGCCCGGGTGCAGGCGGCGGCATCGAAACCGAGACGCACTGGGAAGAGTGGAGTTGGGAGGACCCGCAGGGCAAGTACGGCATCGCCCAGCTCAGCCCGTACGTGCTGTTTCCTCCCGACGGGCTGAACTTGGCGGCCGACACGAACGGCGAGATGCTCGGCTACGGCTACCACCCGCTGCCGATCATCGACGAGCGCACGACCGTCGGTGAGTTCGGCACGGTCGAAACCGGCAACCAGAGCTGGACGCTGTTCATGAACACCGCGAACTTCCAGGGTCCGGTGGCGTTCTTCCTGCCCGACTTCTTCTCGTATCCCGTCAACAACGTCGAGGAGTACGCCGCAGCCCTCGACGACAGCCACTTCCTCGACACGGTCGGCTCAGCTCAGAACCAACAGTTCGCGGTGGAGATGTGGGAGATCCCGGCGGTGCAGTCCGCTGACGAGAACGGCACGCCGTATGTGAAGACCACGCGGACGCAGTTTCCAGCCAACGGCGGCGACGACAACTCATCGATCATCCTCAACAACATCAGCGCCTACCAGCGCGGCGCGCTCTGGGACTCGGCCGCGTCGTGGTTCGACGGTGGCGACGCTCCCACGGGTGAACTGGCTGACGACGCGACGCTCGTGAAGACGTTCGAACGCCGCGACGAGGCGAACGAATACCTCGGCTGGATGATCATTCCCGAAGGCGTCGACGATGCAGGTCCGACCGAACGGGGTGACCCCGAGTACCTCATCGACTGGTCGACGCTCGTCGAGGTCGACGTGACCGACACCAGCACGTTTCGCTATCGGTGGAACCTCGATCTGGTCGAACGCACGGAGAACAACTTCGTGTTGCCGGAGTACTACCGACTCGACGACGACCCGACCGCAGGGTTCGGCAAGGTGTGGACTCCCGTTCTCGAGTCGGACCTGCCTGCGGAGACCGGCTTGGCCGACTACGTCTTCGACAC
>CALIOL010000022.1 GCA_938044705.1 uncultured Ilumatobacter sp.
CGGCGTCGCAGGCGCTGCGTGGTCGACCGTGGTCGCTCAGGTGCTGGCCGGGACGGCACTGTTCTGGCTCGCAACGCCGCATCTGCGAGCGGCTTCATCGCTGCGTCCGACGTGGGGCGAGATGGGACCGTTGCTCTCGGCGGGTCGACATCTCCTGCTTCGGGTGGCTGCGATGTTGCTGGTCTTCACGGGTGCGACGTCGCTCGCCGCTCGCATCGACGACCCGACGCTGGCCGCTCACTCGATCGCCGTGACCATGTTCTTGTTCCTCGCCCTCACACTGGATGCGCTCGCTGTTCCGGCACAGACGCTGGTCGCGGAGGAATTGGGCGCTGGAGGAGACGGCGCCGCGCTCGTGAATCGACGCGCCGTGCGCCTGTCGGTGATGATCGGCTGTGCACTCGCTGCCGCTCTTGCAGTGTCCGCTCCGCTGATCGCTCGCATCTTCACCGACGAAGCTGACGTCGTGAGTAGAGCCACCGCTGCGCTCTGGTTCCTCGCGGCGGTGCTGATCCCCGGCTCAGTGGCGTTCGCCACCGATGGATCGTTGATCGGTGCGGGCGACTACGCATTCCTCGGCCGGGCCGCAGTCCTGTATCTCGCCGCAGTCGTTCCGATTGCCGTCGTCGTTCTGCTCGTTCCGGGTGTCGGCATCGCCGGGATCTGGACCGGACTGCTGGTCTGGATGACGCTGCGCTCGATGGTGAACCTCAGACGGAGTCGTCGGATCCTTCCACTCGCATGAGTGCGTGACGTCCGACTGCGCGCTTAGTAATCGCAGATCTTGAGCGTTGCGTACGCCGGCCCGCGCTCACCGACGAGTTCGATGGTCTCCGCGTCGGAACCGACCTCGGCCACCAAGCGAGCACCGATGGCTTCGTGGTCGTGGTACAACGCGAACCGCTCTGTCCGAGGGCCCACGACCGTCGCAATGGCCCGCGCGAACGTGCCGAGTCGGCACTCGATCTTGCCGACATCGTGAAGCAGTGCACCGGCGATCTCGGCTCGTGATGCGCCCGGCCGTGCCCCCAGGAACCGCTGAGCGACTCCGATCGAGTGGCGACGGTCCTGGTTGCTCAGCTGGACCCACAGCGTTCGTTCCCCGGCGAGCAACTGACCATCGGCCCACACCTCAAGCTCCGGTGAAGGCGGCGTCGGCGGCAGTGACGTCACGAACCGCCGAGCGAGGTGGACCGGATGCAGGATGACCTCGCGGAGGGTGCTCACGCCCCCAGTGTGGCGCGCGGATGTGCGGACCGGTACACCTCCCACAGCCGCTGCTGACTGACCCTTGTGTACACCTGTGTCGTGGAAATCGAGACGTGACCGAGCATCTCCTGGACCACTCTGAGATCGGCCCCGTGATCGAGCAGATGCGTCGCACAGGAGTGGCGCAAGACGTGTGGCGACAGGTCGTCGGAGATGCCTGCGCGTTGCCCGTACTTCTTGACGACGAGCCAGGCTGCCTGGCGAGTCAGTCGCGAGCCGCGTGTGTTCAAGAACACCGCCTCGGCGTCACCACGCCGCTGCCATCGCGCCGGGACCAGCCGAGCACGTCCGCGTGCAGAGAACCAGTCGTCCATGGCTCCAGCTGCCGACGCGCCGTACGGCACGATTCGCTCCTTGGCGCCCTTTCCATACAGTCGTACCAGTCGTGCGTCGAAGTCGAGATCGCCGAGCGAGAGGCCGACGACCTCGGAAACCCGCGCACCTGTCGCGTAGAGCAACTCGAGAAGCGCACGGTCACGATGATCGATCGGTTCGTGCCCGACGATCGAATCGAGCAAGCTGTTGATCTGCGTTTCGGTGAGCGGCTTGGGAATTCCGGAAGGAACCTTCACCCCCTGCAGCTCGACCGCCGGGTCGTCAGGTCGTAGTCCCTCGACGGCGAGGTAGCGATGCAGCATGCGAATCGCAGCGAGCTGTCGCGCAATCGAGGACGAGGCCGAGTCGGACGCTTGACGTTCTCCGACGAACGCCACCAAGTCTTCGTGCCGAACGCTCAGCACGGAGTGGTCGTGCTCGTTCAACCAGGCGCAGTAGGAGCGAAGGTCCCGCCGGTATGCAGCCAGGGTGTTTGATGAGCGTCCCTTCTCGGCGAGCATCCACGCCAAGAATTCCTCGGCTTCGAGCGGGAGCGGGTCACCGGGCACGAGCGAGCCCGCCTACTGGCCGTCGGCCAACCGCAACCGTCGATCCGTCAGCAACAGCCCGGAGATCGTCTTCGAGTCACGAATCTGGCCGTTGTCGATCATCCCCAAGGCGTCGGCGAGCGGGACGTGCAGCACTTCCATGAACTCTTCCTCGGGCCCCTGTCGATCGGACGGAACCGGCGTGCATTCGGTGGCGAGATAGATCGTCAACACCGAGTCGGTCATCCCCGGCGACGGGTACTGCTCGACGAGCAGCTCGAGCCGATCCGACGACAGGCCCGCCTCCTCGATCAGTTCTCGGCGTGCAACCTCGGCGGTGTCCTCGCCTTCGATATCGCGCATACCCGCGGGGATCTCGATCACGTTCTCTTCGTACGGGGGGCGGAACTGGGAGACGAGCACCACCGACGGGTTGCCTTCGGCGTCGAACACGAGTGGGACGACCCCGACAGCTCCCGGTGATCGAACGATGTCGCGATGAAAGCGGCGACCGTCGGGCGCTTCGAACTCTGCGGTAGCGACGTGCCAGACGTACCCCTGGTGGACCAGCGCCTCGTCGACGCGCCGAAACTCGCCCATCTCAGGCTGTGGCGTCAGCCGACGCCGCTGAAGCCGACGTCGATCGGTGCGTCAACGCCGCTGCGATGAGTTCACGGAACAACGGATGCGGTCGATCAGGGCGGCTCTTGAACTCTGGGTGAGCTTGAGTGCCGACCCAGAACGGGTGACCGGGCAACTCGATGAACTCGACGAGCTTGCCGTCTGGAGAGGTCCCCGAGCACCACAGTCCGTCGCTTTCGAGCTGTGCCCGATAGCGCTCGTTGAACTCCCAGCGATGCCGATGCCGTTCCGACAC
>CALIOL010000023.1 GCA_938044705.1 uncultured Ilumatobacter sp.
CCGATGAGCTCTTCGGCACGCGCATCGGACTCTTCCGGTTCCAACCGATCAGGTTCGTCGGCACACGAGATCGCCTGGAACGACTCGAGCAGATTGCTGTAGCTCCCGTCGCTCGGGTCACGCTGGAAGTAACTGTCATGCAGTGCGAGCAGACCCGATCCGTCGCCGTTCACGGCGTCGTCGAGCGCTCGCTCGAGGGCAGGCCAACGTCGGTCCGTGTACATCGCCTGGATGATTCCGCTGACCGCAATCTCCTGGCCGACGACCGGCCGACCGGCCGGCGCCGACACGGGGTTCTCGTCAAGCGACGCAAGCAACTCGTCGTACGCCGCTTCGGCGTCTCCGTCGTTGTGGAACGCACACGACTCGTTCTCACTGCATTGTGCGAGAAAGGTCTCGAAGACTCGCTCGAACCCGAGTTGCTGCTGCTTGGCCGGCTCGATTCCCTGCGAGTCCGGGTGGGCCGCTCCGTCGAGCACGGCGGCGCGAACGGTGTCGGGGAACAGCGTCGCCCAGACCGCGCCGAGTTCGCTGCCGTAGCTATAGCCGAGGAAACTCACCTGGTCTTCGCCGAGGGCCTGTCGAATCGCGTCCATGTCTCGCGCAGAATTGTTCGTGCCGAGGTACGCCAAGAGCTCGTTGTCTTCTTCGCAGGCCGCAGCGAAGTCCTGCGCGAGGTCGATGAGTTCCTGGCGCTCGTCGTCGGTCTCCGGTGTGATGTCACTGGAACCGAAGTAGCGGTCGTACTCATCATCCTCGATGCAGTCGACGGACCCGCCGCTGAGTCCGGTTCCACGAGGATCCCATGCGACGATGTCGAAGCGTTCGACGAGCGGGTCCTCGAAGAAGCCACGGACGCTGGAGGCCATGGAACTCGCTGGAACTCCAGGACCTCCGGGGTTCGAGAACAGCACGCCAACGCGATCGGCCTCTGGCGCTCGGTGCCGGGTGACCCACAACTCGATCGTGTCGCCTTGCGGATCGTCGTAGTCCACGGGAACGGTGACCCAGCCACCGTCCACCCCTGCACCGAGGTCCTCGAAGACGATCGAGTAGTCGAGCGGTTCGGTGGAGACCGGCTCGGTCGGCGCGTCGGTTGCGGTTGGCGTGGTCTCGGTCGCTGCCGACTCCGGCTGCGACTCCGTCTCGACGTCGGGCGCGATCGTGGCACGGGTGACCGGCGGCGGTTCGGAGTTCTCGCTGCCGCCCGAGCAGGCCACGAGCGCGAGGGCGCCCACCAGCGCTGATATCCAGGACTTCCGCACGGCGCCATCGTACGAGGTCGCTCCGCGAAGGCGACCGCGTCCTCAACTCATCGGGCGCCCTAGCTTGTGTCCATGCGGATGCCCCCACACCGGATGATGCCCGGCGACAACGACTCGGTGAAGGACGTGAAGTTGGCCGAGGGAACCTTCCGCCGCGTGTGGCAGTTCGCCAAGCCGTATCGCCTCACGATCATCGTGTTCCTCGTCGCGATCTTGACGTCGGCGCTGCTCGCGCTGGTCCCGCCATTCGTCATCCGAGCAATCATCAATGACGCGATCCCGGACGGCAATCGCGGCCGGATCGGTGTGCTCGCAGCGATCGCGGTCGCGGCCGCACTTGGCGATGCAGCGCTCGCCATCTTGCAGCGCTGGTGCTCATCGCGTGTCGGTGAGGGTCTGATCTACGACTTGCGCAGCACGCTGTTCGCCAAGGTGCAGCGGCTTCCGATCGCGTTCTTCACCAGAACACCGACGGGTTCGATCACGTCGCGTCTCAATACCGATGTGATCGGCGCGCAGTCCGCTGTCACCAGCACCCTCGGCAGCGTCGTCAGCAACGTCATCGTGCTCGTCACCACGCTCGGCGCGATGGTCCTGCTCGAGTGGCGCCTCACCTTGCTGACGTTGATCGTGCTTCCGCTGTTCGTCATACCGGCGCGTCGAGTCGGCATGCGTTTGCAGGGCATCGCTCGCGAACAAATGGGGCACAACGCGGCGATGAACACGCAGATGACCGAGCGGTTCAACGTGTCGGGTGCGATGCTCGTCAAGCTGTTCGGGTCCGGACAGCGGGAACGGTCGTCGTTCGAGACGCGGGCAGCCGGTGTCCGCGACACCGGCATCCAGGCAGCGATCGTCGGCCGTGTGTTCTTCGTGGCGTTGGGTCTCGTCGCGGCCATCGGCACCGCGGCGATCTACGGGATCGGGGCGGTCATGGTCGTCGACGGGTCGCTCGAGACCGGCGACCTGGTCGCGCTGGCCGCACTCGTCACCAGGGTGTACCAGCCGCTCACGGGACTCACGAACGCTCGCGTCGACCTGATGACGTCGATGGTGAGTTTCGAACGCGTCTTCGAAGTGCTCGACGCACCCGAAGCGATCACCGAGAAGCCTGGCGCTGTGGACCTCGTCGACCCGACCGGCACGGTCGAGTTCGACGATGTCGTCTTCCGCTATCCAGCATCCGACGAAACAGCGATTCCGTCGATGGAACAGAACGCCGGGCTCGGCGGAGACAGTGACCCCGACGTCGACGTGCTGCGCGGGCTCACACTGTCGGTTGCCGCCGGCGAGACGGTCGCCCTGGTCGGCGCATCTGGAGCCGGCAAGTCGACGACGATCTCACTCGTGCCTCGCCTCTACGACGTGACCGGTGGTGCGGTTCGGATCGACGGCACCGACGTACGCAACCTCACCCTCGACACGCTGCGCACATCGATCGGCGTGGTCTCCCAGGACCCGCACCTGTTCCACGAGAGCATCGGTGACAACCTGCGCTACGCCGACCCGACCGCGACGACCGATCAGTTGATCGGTGCTGCGAAAGCCGCGCGAATCCACGACACGATCGCTGCGCTCCCCGACGGCTACGACACCGTGGTCGGCGAGCGTGGATACCGGCTGTCCGGTGGTGAGAAGCAGCGTTTGGCGATCGCTCGGCTCCTGTTGAAGAACCCCACGATCATGATCCTCGACGAGGCAACGAGTCATCTGGACAACGACAACGAAGCCCACATCCAGGAGGCATTGGAGCACGCCCTCGAGGGGCGTACGGCGCTAGTGATCGCACACCGCCTGTCGACCATTCGCTCCGCTGACCGGATCGCCTTCTTGGAAGCGGGCCGTATCGCGGAGATCGGTACCCACGACGAACTTCTCGCCGCAGGCGGACG
>CALIOL010000024.1 GCA_938044705.1 uncultured Ilumatobacter sp.
GAGCCCGAGCCCGAGCCGGAGCCGGAGTCGGAGCCCGAGCCCGAACAGGAACCGGAGCCCGAACAGGAACCGGAGCCGGAGCCGGAGTCGGAGTCGGAGCCCGAGGCCGAGCCGGAGTCGGAGTCGGAGTCCGAGCCCGAGCCCGAGCAGGAGCCCGAGTCGGAGCCCGAGTCCGAGCCGGAGCCCGAGTCGGAGCCCGAACCCGAACCCAAACCCGAGCAGGAACCTGAGCCGGAGCCCGAACCCGAGCAGGAACCTGAGCCGGAGCCCGAGCCCGAGCCGGAGCAGGAGCCGGAGCCGGAACACGAGCATGACCATGCGCCGGTGCCAGTGCCTGACCCGGGCTATCGGGCGACCGACTTCACCGGGATCGTTGCAGGCGGGGTGCCGCTGGGTGTTGCGATGTCGACATCGCGCCTGCTGGAAACGGGTGCCGACTACCAATGGGAGTCGACCACCGAGAGCGGATCCGGCGCGTACCGAATCTCCGACGAGGTCTGGAACGGCTACGGAGGGTTCTTACGCGCAGCGCACGCGCCCGCGGCAGTTCAGGATCGATTCGTTTCGGATCTCATGGTCGACACCGTTGAGCAACACGGAGGAGCTGTCTCGTCGGTGCCGCTTGCGCTGTACGCACCAGCATCACTCCTCGATCCATCGTTGCTCGACGTTGCTCCACCGACCGCAACCCCCGATGGCCTGACCGCTCGCGAGTATCAGTCGCAGTGGATGGCTGAATACGAGCTGGGACTTCAACAACCGGCGCCGGTGACGTTGCCGGTCGATACCGACCCGTTGATTCCGGCGATTGCGTTCCCGGTCCTCGGACCGGTCTCGTTCATCGACGACTGGCACTTCGAACGCGATGGCGGCGCGCGCGTCCACGAGGGCCTCGACTTCATGGGCGCTGCCGGTCAGCCGCTCCGCGCCGCCTTCGATGGCGAAATCGTGCGAATCGTTCACGAGGACACCGGAATCTCAGGCGTGTCGATTGAAATCCGGCGCAGCGATGACCTCCGAGCGGTGTATCGGCACCTCAATGACGACACTCCCGGCACCAACGACAACGCTGCGGTCGCCGGGTTTCGAGTCGTTCCTGGCATCGACGAAGGCGTGCACGTCCGTGCTGGCCAGATCATCGGATACATGGGCGACACCGGAAATGCTGTCGGAGTTCCGCATCTCCACTTCGAACTGCGAAACCCGGAACGCATTCCCGGAGACCGCACACCGTTCGCTCCCTATGCAGCGGTTGTGGAAGCACAACAGCGTGAACAGTGTTCGGTGGGAATCGGTGCGTGGTCGACCGCCTCTCCATCAGCGCCACCATCGGCGCCGATGTTCATCGCTGGCCCCGATGGCGCAAGCTGGATGGTGTCCCTCGACGGGACCGTGACTGCAGCTGGCCGGGGCGCACTCGTTGCGCCGACAGAAGCCTGCGATTGGGTACCCGGCGACGACTGGTCCGCAGACTCCGATCTCGCCCTCCCCGTTCCCGTTGGCGACAGCGGCGGTGGGTTTCGCGTTGCGATTCCCGCGACGGGAACGTTGGGGCTTGCGCCACTCGACTCGTCGAAGAATCACCTCGCCCAAGATCGTGCGAAGCAATCCGAACCGCTCAACTAGTGCGCGACTCCGACGATGTGCCGGCGATGTTGCGTGCAGTTATCAACAACGTCGTCGGCGAGGAGTGCGGCGGAGCACCATGGTCGACAGCGCCAGGTTGAGCGCGGTGAGTGCCGCGACCGACCAGAGCGCGACGCTCCGGTCACCGTCGACCCGACGACCTGTCACAGGGGGAGCAACCCGGACACCGCGCCACCCGTCGCGAGCGACGAGATCGGGCGATCGTTGCTCCAGCATCGCGAGTTGTTCGGCGCATTCGTGCCAACGATTCGTCCACTCTTCCTCGTCTCCGCCGCACGACCGAACGAAGGCCAGCGTCACTTCAAGTGACGGCAACCTTCTGCCGCGAGTTGCTTCGGAGAGCGCGCTCGACGAGTAGTTGGCCCGCGTCGAGAGCTCTCGATAGCTGGGCCGACCAGCCGACAATCTCAAGTCACGCAACAACGTTGCGAACGCCGCGACGGGTCCGCAACCGACGTCGACAGCTTGCTCTGGGCGACCTCGTTGCATAGGGCTTTGCCAACCTCGACGTACGACTCGATCCCGCAGCGCTCCGCTTGGTCGAACGGTACCAACGAAGTGGGTGTGAGCGCAGAGCGGTTGACCAGTCGTCGACCAGGACTCGGCCAATCGCTTGCTGGCCAAATCGGCGCGCCGAAGGATGCGATCAGCGGGCCAGCGGCGCACTCACGAAAGAACCTCCATGAGCCTCTCCCTGCCCACCAATCCTCGACGTCACCGTTCCCAACGACCGTGGCGCGCGATCGGTCTCGCAACCGCGGCATCGCTCTGCGTTGCCGGGCTGTCGTTCGGAACCGTCGATGCCCGTGACGACACGCCGGCTAAGTCCACGGCCATCGACACCAGCAAACTGTCATCAGAACTGCGATCCCAGATCGGGTTTGCCGAGCTCGGAGTCGCCGACGCCGAAGCGCAACAGTTCCGCGTGATCGTTCACCGAACGGGTTCTGACGCTGACGCCGCTGGGGTCGAAACGCTCTCCGGTCAGATGCGGGTCATCACCCAGTACCAAACGATTCCGGCGTTCTCCGCCGAGGTCGACAGAACCGCTCTCGCCGACCTGAGCGCGGACACCGACGTCGAGTGGATCGAAACGATGCCGACAGCGCAGCGCACCGACGCAGAAGCGCTGGCACTCACGGGAGGCGACCAGGCGCACGCGGCCGGTTTCACGGGCGCGGGTTCGACGATCGCCGTCATCGACGACGGAATCGACAGCAGTCACCCAGCCTTCGGTGGTGACTTCAGCTATCCGAACGACAAGGTGGTCGGCGGCGCCGACTTCGGTGACTTCGACACCGACCCGCGCATCGACTGCACCGGACAGTTCCACGGCACGCCGGTGTCCGGCATCGCTGCGGGCAACGGCGGCGGCGTGACCGGGGCCGCCCCCGATGCGCAGCTCGTGCACGTCAAGGTGCAGTCTGCGAGCAACTGCGGCGGGGCGGGTCTCGATGGTGACATCGTCGGCGCGATGGACTGGGTGGTGGCGAACCAAGCAACATTCGGCATCGACGTGATGTCGATGAGCCTCGGTTCGGGACAGTCCTTCACCGGCACGTGCGATTCGTACATCACCGCCTCCGCATCGATCGCGAGCGAAGCGAAAGCTCGCGGCATCGTCATCGTTGCTGCATCGGGCAACGGTGCGAGCAAGTCCGCGATGAGCTGGCCCGCATGCCTGTCTGACGTGGTGAGTGTCGGTTCGGTGTACGACGCCAACATCGGCTCACGATTCTTCTCGGTCTGTGGTGACCCTTCGACAGCGGCTGACCAGGTCACCTGCTACTCGAACTCCAGCCCGGCACTCGACATCCTCGCTCCGTCCGAGGCCGCAGAGACCGCAGCAGCCGGTGGTGGACTGATCAGCTTCGGCGGGACCTCGTCCGCAACGCCGTTTGCCGCAGGTCTGTTCGCGGTGCTTGCCGCAGAGGCCCCGAGTGCCACACCCGACGAACTGATCGCTCTGGTGGAGGACACCGGGGTTCCGATTCAAGACCCCGGCAACGGAAGCGTTCGTCCTCGCGTCGACTTCGTCGGTGCGTTGAACGCGCTGTGATACAGCCCGGACGACCGGCGTAGGAAGGTCGCGCTTCGCTGGGTCAAGCAGGAGTTCCCGCCGAGACGGGGTCCTCCTTGGCCCACGCGAAGTGCATCCGGCCGTGGTCCGCGTTGGCCGCCATGATGCCGCCGACGGTGCCGTCCGCCCAAGGCGCGCCGGGGATCTTCGACGCAAGGTCGTCGTCAGAGAGTTCGTGCAGCAATGCGATGGTCTCGGCCCGGACCTCTTGGCCGATACGCACGAGCTCGACGAACGTCTTGCCGGCGTGTTCAGCCTTCCATTCCTCGGTCCAACCGTGGATCGACGCCATGATCTCGTCCATCGACTGCTTCGATCCGTCGCGGTTGAGACGCGGTGGGAGGCCTTGGTCGCCGCTGACATGACGGCGGAACATCTCGTTCCAATTTCGTTCGATCAACGTGGTGTGGACGAAGTGGTCCGCGTACGACCAGGTGCTGTCGGGGTCGTGTTCGCTAAACGTGCGAGGGGCGTTGATTTGCTCCTCGGACATCTCACCCAGTCGTTCGAGCAGCCAAGCTCGGTCCCGGTTCAGTTTGATCTCGATCTCGATGCGGTTCATCGCTGGTCCTCCGTTCAGGGCAGGGCGTCGATGGTCACGGTGCCGGCGTTTCCGTCGATCGTGACCGTCGCACCGTCGGGGATGAGTTTGGTGGCGCCGGCGACCGAGGCGACACACGGCACGCCGAGCTCGCGGGACACGATCATCGCATGGCTCCCCATGGCACCGACGTTGACGATCACTCCGTCAGCAGGCACGAACAGCGGCACCCACGACGGGTCGGTCTGGGGTGCGACCAAGATGTCGCCGGGCTCGAGGCCTTCGGGGTCAGCAGCATCGAGCACGACTCGCGCTCGGCCGGTCGCGACGCCGCCAGAACCTGCAGCACCGGTCAACACCGTGCCGACCTCGACGGTGCCTGAAGCCTCGGCGTCGCGCCGGGTCATCTCCGAGAGATCGGGAACCCGTCCGTTGACGATGAACACGGGTTCGAGTTCGAACAACGACTGGAACTGCTCCCACCGACGATCGAGTTCGGGCACCACTGTCTCAGGGGAGTGGCGCATGCGGTCGAGCTCGTGATTGTCCGCCATGAAGACCTTCTCGAGCCGATCGATGACGCCACGCTCGACCATCCGTGAGCCGAACTCGCGCACTGCCACACGGATTTCGTTGATGATCGTGATCGTGTTGGTCTTGGCCCGTTCACGGCCGCTGAGGAATCGCTGCGCTGAACCGAGGGCCGCTTCGAACATGCCCGCCGTTTCTTCGTCACCGGCGATCTTCCCGCGCACCTCTGCAGCGACGCGATCGCGCTCCGCAACGGATGCGGCGTGACGACCCGACGGTGCCTGGGATTCGTCGGACTTGCGCATCAGGTCGATCGCCGCGAGCGCGATCCGCGGCTTGATCTCCCATGAGACGGCGTAGATGTCGTACTCGTTCTGAGCGCGGGCGCCGTACTCGAACAGGAACTCGTCGAACTTGACCAGGAACTCGTTTCCATCGTCGGAGTCCGTCGCACGCAGTCGTTCGAGCACGTGATCAGGACCGTCGGCGAACGCCGCGCTGATCGCGTCGGAGCTCGCCGCCATCCGACCGAGGTCCCACATCGCGTGCGAGGGAGCGGCCGAATCGACTTCGATGCCAGCGAGCAAGCGGATCGACAACGACGGGTCGCCGATGCCTTCACAAACGGCGGCAAGGGCTCCAGGGCCGAGTGACGCGAGCGATGACACGATCATCGCGTTCTCGAACGCACGCTGCAGGAGCGGCATCATCGAACGCGCACGTGCGAGCACTGCCGAGTCGGTCAGGGAGGCCAGATCGGGGCGGTTGGCGCGTTGCTGACGTGCCATGTCGCGGTCGGCGTCGAGCATCGGGAGCTCGTTGGTGGACATCGCCCACCCCATCATCTCGCCGAGCTTCGCGTCGTTGTCGGGTGAGTCGTGCCAGTCCTGGTGTTCGTAGGGCGGGACTTCCTCGTTGTCGTCGAAGAAGGCCTTGTCGATCATCTCCGGTGTCGCCCCCGGCATGCGGTAGCCGAACACGCGAGTCATCGTGAGCGGGTTGTAGACGTAGCCACCGAACATCTTGAACAAGTCGGGGGTATCGGGGTTCTCGAACTCGTCGTAGTTCAACGCGCCGAGCTCGATGTAGGCGTCGCGAAGCCCGGGCGACATCGACATCTGGAGCACCATGCTCTTGCCCAGCGGGCTGAACGGATCGGGAAAGACATCAGCTGCGTTGCCGCGTGTCCACGCCGGGAACCGCTCCCCGAGCTCCGAGTCGCCCACCCATTTGCTGTCGTTGCTCATTGGAGCCCCACCTTCTGCACATCCGCTGCCGGCCCCCACGGCCAGCACGTCGAGGCCAACGTAGTGATCGAGCTCGTGCTTCATCTGACCGGAGCCAGCGGCGGGCCCTCAGTCGTCGGCGGAGCGCTCGCGATAGTCGTCGAACTGACGGTCCCGCTCGCTGAGCGCCTTGCTGACGCCGACCTCTCCGAACGACTTGAGGTACTCGATCGACGGCGGCTGGTGGAAGCCGAGCGCCTGGATGTCCGCCCCCGCGCGCAGTCCGTTGCGGATGCCCATCGCGTCCATCTGGCGGTGGGCAGCGCGCTTGTTCAGGGTCAACAATTCGAGGGGGATCTTGACGACACGCTCCGCGACGGCGAGCACTTCGTCGCCGAGCGATTCGGCAGGGAAGGCCCGGTTCGCCATGCCGGACTCCACGGCCTCGACGCCGCTCATCGCATCCCCCGTCAGCAGCGCCTCCATGCCGCGACGCAGCCCCATCAGCCACGGCTGCCACTGCATGTCGGGCGGCGACATCAGCCGCACCGGCGGGTAGCCGACCTTGGCGTCTTCGGCGACGTAGACCAGGTCGCACGCCGCCGCCAGCTCAGTACCGCCTGCGAGGCAATACCCGTGGACCTGGCCGATGATCGGCGTTGCCATGTCCCACATCTCGAACCAGTTGTTCACGACGTGACGGCTCCACCAGCCGTCTTGCTTCGCGATGTCACGCTCGACGTCCCGGTTGGGTGCGCCGAGGTCGTAGCCCGCGCAGAACGCCGGGCCGTTCCCGCGGATCACGATTGCGGAGATGCCCCGGTCGCGGTCGGCGCGCCGCAGTTCATCGAAGAGCGCGCCGCGGATGGCGTCGTTGAGCGCATTGCGTTTGTCGGGACGGTTCAGGGTGAGACGACGCACCTTGGGGAGCGGATCGTCGACCAAGAGGGGAGCGGTGTCGTCAGCCATGGGGTGAGCCTCGCGCCTCGGTGGATGCCGCTCCGAGCCGGACCGGCCGCATCGGCTTGGATACGTTCGCCCAATGGGTTCGATCCGCATCGCTGTCGTGACCAAGGGGCATCCGTTCGAGGCCGAACCGTTCTTTGCGGTGTTCGACGCGATGGACGGCGTCGAGTGGACGCACGTCGAGCATCCCGATGCTCTCGACCTGGTCCGACCGGAGCGCGCTGCCGAGTTCGATGTGTTCGTCATGTACGACATGCCCGGCATCACCTTCACCCGAACCGACCCGCCGACGGAGTTCCCCGACCCGCCGTCCGGGTACGCCGAAGCGTTTCGTGCGCTGCTCGATGCGGGGCAACCGATGGTCTTTCTGCACCACGCGGTCGCGGGATGGCCGGCGTGGGAGGAGTACGCGCACATCGTCGGTGGCCGGTTCCACTACCAACCGGCGCAACTCGGCGGCGTTGACTACCCGGATTCGGGCTATCGCCACGACGTGACCCACACCGTCGAGGTGCTCGACGCCGATCACCCGATCTGCGCGGGCCTCGCCCCGACCTTCGAGATCACCGACGAGCTGTATCTGTTCCCCGTGTTCGACGACGAGGTCACCCCGGTGATGCGCAGCCGCCACGAGTTCGTCGACTCGGAGTTCTTCTCCGCCGATCGAGCGGTTCGTGGCTCGCGCAACGACCGAACCGGTTGGAGCCATCCGCCGGGCAGCGATCTCGTGGCATGGACCAAGACCGTCGGCGCGTCACCGATTGCCTACATCCAGTTCGGCGACAGCCCCCAGACCTACGCCGACGCGAACTATCGCCAGGTCATCACCAACGCGGTCCACTGGGCCGCCGACGCTGCCAGCACGAGCTGACGACCAACGCCGCCCCGACGTCTCGACACCAGCCCAGCCCAGCGCCCGTGCGTCCCGGCGCCCGCAGGCCCGCGCCGCACGCCTCCCCCGTCCCCTCCGCGTCCCGTTTGAGGGAGACATTGCGCCCTGCCTCGGCCGGATGGCTTCCCCAGACTTCGGATCGGCCGCGGCCGCGCGTTTTGAGGGAGACACTTGTGCCCTGGAGCGGCCGGATGGCTTCCTCAAACTGAAGGGGCGCGGGGCGCGGGTGCGGGGTGCGGGTGCGGGTGCGGGTGCGGGTGCGGGTGCGGGGCGCGGGTGGGGCAGTCAGATGGCGCGGTCGGTGCCTTCCCAGTACGGGGCGCGGACCTTGGCCTTCTGGATCTTGCCGGTGCCGGTGCGGGGGAGGGCGTCGACGAAGTCGATCGAGCGCGGCCGCTTGAACCCTGCGAGATGCTCCCGACAGTGAGCGATCAAGGTGTCGCGCAGCGCATCGTCGGGCGTGACGCCGTCGTTCGCGACCACGACGGCCTTGACCTCCTCGCCGAACTCCTCGTTCGGGACACCGATCACTGCGACGTCAGCGACCAAGTCGTGACCGCCGAGCACGCCTTCGATCTCTGCGGGGTAGATGTTGACGCCACCCGAGATGATCATGTCGATCTTGCGATCGCTCAACCACATGTACCCCTCGTCGTCCAGATAGCCGACGTCGCCGGTCGTGAACACCCCCGGCTCGAGATGTGATTCGGCGGTCTTCTCCGGAGCGTTGTGGTACTCGAAGTCCATGCCCGACGCGTTGCGGAAGTACAACGTGCCGGACTCGTTCGGGCCGAGATGTGTGCCGTCGTCGCCCACGACGATCACCTCGAAGCCTTCGATCGGCTTGCCGACGCTTCCACCCTTCGCCATCCACTCTTCTGAGTCGATCATGCTGATCACGGAGCCCTCGGTGCTGCCGTAGTACTCGGTGATCTTGGGGCCCCACCAGTCGATCAAGGCTTGCTTGACCACCGGGGGACACGGCGCAGCGCCGTGCATCGCGATCTGCAGCGACGACCCGTCGTACGAGTTCTTCACGTCGTCAGGGAGGTCGACCAGACGTTTCATCTGCGTCGGGACGAGGTGGATGTTCGTGGCGTGATACTTGTCGATCAGCTCCAGCACGCCGGCGCTGTCGTACTTGTGTTGCATGACCGTGGTCGCTCCGTTCAGCATCGGCAGGAACGAATACGCCCACTGCGCCGAGTGGTACACGGGCCCGCACAGCACGGTGGTGGCGACGCCGTCGACCAGGTCGGAGAACCGTCCGCCGATGAATGACCAGATCGCTGGATCCGATCCCTCTGGCATCGAGGACATCATCCCGCGCACACCCTTCGGGTTGCCCGTGGTGCCGGAGGTGTAGAACATCGGTCCACCGAAGCTCTGGTCGCTCGGCTCCTCGGCAGATCCGGTCGCGAGGAACGCGTCGTAGGACGTGAATCGAGCGTCGGACTCGGCGCCGATGACGATTGCCGTGGCAACGGCGCTCGATCGCTCGTCGTCGAGGGCCTTGGCGACCTCCTCGGCGAATGCGGCTCCGACGATGACGGCCTTCGAACCGGAATCTCCGAGCAGATAGGCGATCTCCGATGCCACCAGGTGCCAGTTGACGGGCACGAACACGATGCCGTTGCAAGCACACGCGAGCATCGTCTCGAACCACTCGTTGCAGTTGCCGGCGACCACGGCGATCGTGTCGCCGCTGGTGATACCTGCCTCGCGGAAGGCATGGATCAGCTGGTTGACGCGCTCATCGGTCTCGGCCCAGGTGCGTTGGCAGGTGTCGTCGGCGAAGGCCAGGTCGGCCCCGCGCTCGGTGGCGAATGCCGAAGTAAGTGCAGACATTCAGCTTTCCTCTCTGTTGGACCAGTCGTTCAGGAATGGAGCGGACAGATCCGACGGACCCGAGTACTGGACGACGAGCTCGCGGCTCGCGAACATCCACGTCCCGTTCTCGCAGACGTACGAATCGTCGTAGTAGGCGAGGAGGATTCCCTTCGAGTCGTCGGTGCGCCACCAGTTCTCCTGGATGTAGCAGCGGCCGATGCCGGAACCAGAAGCGTCATCGAGCGTGGCGCCGTTGTTCACCACGTTCTGGACCACCGCCTTGAACCCGTCCATCGCGTTGTTCCACAGCTCGAGGATCGCGTCGCGCCCTTCGACGCGTCGCCCCTTGCCCAGTTCCCACACCGCGTCGGGTGCCCAGGTGTTCGCCCACTGGTCTGCGTCGCGGCGCACGACGGCGTCCGCATAGTGGTGGACGAGGTCGTTGATGGCGAATCGGCTCTCGACCGATCCGGTGGGGATGATGGGCTCGCTCATGTGGTGGCTCCATGTTGTGTGGTGGGGTTGTCGGCGGCCCGAGCAGCGCGCCCTTCTTCGATGTAGCGGCGAACGGTCGCCTGGAAGTGACGTGCGCGCACTTCCTGATAGTTGCCGAGGCTCTGGCCGCGTTTCGCACTGGCCTTGAACCCGCGGGTCTGTGCGGCGAGGTTCGTGGTGTCCTGATCGAGGACCTGGCCGAGTGAAACCGGGAGCCCTGGCACGGTCGTGTAGCTGTCGTCGACGTCGAGGTCGAATGGCTCGGCCGGGGGCGGAACCTTGCCGGATCGAGGTTTCGGTCGCAGGTACAGAACCTCGTAGATGCAGCGATCGGGGTCCGGCCCGTCTGGTCGGAACCGGTAGACGAGGGGGATCGCGAGCCCAGGGAAGAAGAACTGGTTCGGGAAGAGGAAGTACTCGATCGAGTCGATGGTCTCGGCAACAGACAGCCCCGAGAAGTCGTTGTCGTACGCCTCGCCGAGTGTTGCTTGGATGTGGCGGGCGTAGACGTCGCGGGCGCGCTCGCCGTCGGGAATCGTCGGCACCTCCTCGCCCGGGTTCTTGCGACCCATCAGCATGTTCAACATCGTCTGCTCGTCGGGTCGCTTGTCCTCCGGCACGTGGGGGCTCGTGGTCGCAATCGTGTGAACGAATCGCGACACGTGATCGCCGAACACGTCGTACTGCGCGTTGGCGTCGCCGGCGGTCATGATCGACTGACTGTGCGTTTCGAGGATGTGGTACGCCTCGAGGAACGCTTCGGCTGACGCCTTCCAGTTGGCCGGCAGCTTCTTGCGGATGTGCACTTCGACATAGCGGTCCGCGAGATCCCAGCCGGCATCACCGAAGTGCGTGCTGAGCGCACCGATGTACTCCTCGAACGGCTGCGGGTCGTCGGCGAAGTTGACGAACACGAACCCACCCCACAGTGCGGTGTGCACCTGCGGGAGCTGGTGAGTGTCGGCGGTGACGTGCGGGAAGTCCCACTCGCATGGCACCTCGTCGAGCTCGCCCTCGATGGTCCACGTCCAGCCGTGGAACGGGCAACGCAGCTTCGGGCTGTAGCCCGACGATGCCGGCGGCTTCAACTGGGTGCCGCGATGCAGACACGAGTTGTGGAACGCCCGGATCGTGCCGTCGGGCCCACGCACCACCACGGCGGATCGGTCGCCGACGTCGTATACCTGGTAGTCGCCCGCCTCGGGGATGTGTTCCTCCCGGCAGGCCCATTGCCAGGTGCGTGACCAGACGTGGTCGGCTTCGGCCTCGGCGAACTCGCGTGAGGTGAACTCGTCGTAGGAGACGTCCTCGTCGCCGATGAACGCGTAGCTCTCCTCGAGCAGCGGTGCAGGTGTCGGCGTCGAGTCGCCGAGCAGGATGTCGCGCGTGCTCGGCCCAGGACAGCGGGCATCGCCCGGGGTGATGGCGACTGGAGTGATCTGGTCCGTCATGCTGGATCTTTCAGAGCGAAGGGAAGCCTCGTGTCGAGCACTTCTTGGAGTTCGACGATGTTGCCGTCCGGGTCGCGCCCGTAAATCGCACGCAGGCGTCCCGGCCCGCCACCCAGCTCCTCGACGGTGGGAGGAGTGGACGAGAAGGTCATGCCGTTGGCCGAGAGGCGTGCGTGCTCGGCGTCGATGTCGGTCACGTCGAGACACAGGTGGGTGTAGCCGTGGTCGGCAGGGTTCCGGTCCGAGCGAGCCTCGACCGGCACGGGTGCGGAGTATTCGAAGAGCTCGAGGAACGCGTTGCCTGCTCGCAACATCACCTGCCGCGCTGCTGACCCAGGCAGGTCGATCATCCTGTCGACCAGCGGGCGGTCGCTCCACGAGGTGTCCATCACGGGTTCGAAGCCGACCACGTCGGTGTAGAACGCCACGAGTCGATCGAGGTCGGGCGTCGAGATCGCCACGTGGTGGATCCCTCTGATCACCGAGTGCCCCGGCGGCAAGTCGTTGTGGGCGCCATGTCGTTCCTTTCGACCGGTCGTGTCGTACTCCGAGTCGAGCACGAACTGATCAGCAGGTTAATTTCCCATCGACAGAGGCTGAGAGCCGGAGCACCGCAGGCAGACGGTCGAGCGGTACGCGAACCGAGAGAAGGGGACCACGATGACGACCATCGAACGATCGAGTGATCAACCCGTCGAAGTCCGCGGCATCACGCGTGCCAAGGCACCCGAACCCGATCTCAGCGACACCACCATCCGCGGCAGCCGCTACTGGGACCCGGAGTTCGCCGCACTCGAGGCCGAGGCGTTGTGGCCACGGGTGTGGCAGATCGCGGGCCGCCTAGATCAGATTCCCGAGCCCGGCGACTACGTCACCTACGAGATCGGTCGCGACTCGGTCATCGCCGTGCGCGGCGACGACCAGCAGGTCCGTGCGTTCTACAACGTGTGCCAACACCGAGGGAATCGTCTGGTCACCGCCGAGGTCGGCACGCTGCTGACCGGTGAGTTCCAGTGTGCGTACCACGGGTGGCGTTTCGGCTCTGACGGACGACTGAACTGGGTCCCGGACGAGGACGACTTCGTGCAGGGCAGTCCGTGTGGGAAGCGCAATCTCGTGGAGATGCCCTCGGACACGTGGGCTGGGTTCATCTGGTTCAACATGGATCCCGACGCGGCGCCGCTTCGCGACTGGCTCGACCCCGTCGCCGACCATCTCGATGCGTACCGCATGGAGGACATGAAGCGGACGCACTGGGTCACGATCGAAGGTGACTGGAACTGGAAGTGCGTGCAAGACAACTTCAACGAGAGCTATCACCTGCCCTTCGTGCACCCGCAGACGCTGGCGTCGATGAACGAGCATCATTCGGGATGCCAGTTCGACCTCTACGAATCCGGTCACGCACGCATGCTGATGCCGGGCGGTGGCCCCGGACCGCAGTACGCCGGCAAGCCGGAGCGCACGCTCAAGTCGCTGCAGGCGGACCTCGATTTCTGGGAGGTCGACCCCACCCCGCACCTCGACGACCTCCCGTCGCTGCGCATCGCGCTGCAGGAAGCGAAGCGGCGACTCGGAGCGGACAAGGGCTACGACTTCTCGCGCTACTCAGACGAACAGCTGACCGACAACTACCACTACACGATCTTCCCGAACATCTCGTTCAGCATGAAGCCCGACGGGTGCATCTGGTTGCGTGCGATTCCACACCCCGACGACCCGCAGAAGTGCCTCTTCGACATGTGGTATCTCACGCTGTTCCCGGAAGGCTCGAGCGAGTACTTCTCGAACTCGATGAAGGACTGGGTGTCGATCGACCATCAGGTCGAACACCAGGTGGGCAAAGCGGGTGAGGTGTCGTGCGGGCCAGGAATCGACCAGGACGTCGCGATCTGGACCACCCAGCAGCAAGGGCTGCGTTCCCGCGGCTTCCGCGGGGACTACATGCCGTGGCAGGAGCGGCGCATTCGCTACTTCCACGACAACGTCGATCGTCATCTCGCGATGGGCCCACTGGTGTCGGAACAACTCGATGGCTGAGTCGTTCGAACTCGGTGACCTGTCGGACCTCTCCGATGGCGAGATGCGTTGCTTCGAGAACATCGGCGCGGATGGACTCGTGGTGTGTCGAGTCGAGGGCGAGTTGTTCGCATTGACCGACAACTGTTCGCATGCCGACACCCCGTTGAGCGAAGGTCGCCTCCGCGGCCATGGCCTGATCTGCCCGCTGCACGGAGCGTCGTTCGATGTCCGAGACGGGACCCACTCGGGCCCGCCCGCATGGGAAGGCGTGCCGTGCCACGCCGTCACGGAGGCAGACGGCGTCGCCGTCGTGGTGATGTCCGGCGGAGACGACGACAGCCCGAGCAGCGACGGACGTTTGCAGACGCGCTGACCTTCACGACCGATCAATCGAATCCGAATCCGAACACATCGAGGAGAAACATGGCGACCTTGCCGACGACGACCAACGAGATCACCGCTGAGTGGATGACCGAGGCCCTTCGCGGCTCCGGCACCATCGACGCCGATGTAAGCGTCACCGAGGTGCTCACCGACGCTGCCAACGTCGGTGTCGGCTTCATGGGTGAGGTCGCCACCGTCGGCGTGAAGTACGACGGCGACGCTGGCGATGCGCCCACGCAGATGGTCGCGAAGTTCGCGACGCAGTCACCTGAGATCAAGACGATGATGCACCCGACGCGTGTCTTCGAGCGGGAACACCGGTTCTACGAGCAGCTCGGTTCGGTGACGCCGGTGCGCACCCCTGACGCCTACCACGTCACGTGCAACACGTCCG
Organism: uncultured Ilumatobacter sp.; assembly: GCA_938044705.1. Lineage (GTDB taxonomy): Bacteria > Actinomycetota > Acidimicrobiia > Acidimicrobiales > Ilumatobacteraceae > Ilumatobacter_A. Next base: position 14,460 of record CALIOL010000024.1, read on the forward strand.
GCGAACCGCTCGAAGAGGAGTACATGCTGCTCCTCGAAGATCTCGGTGGTCTCGTGCTCGGCGATCAGGTCGCCGGTGTCAGTCCTGAACAGGCGGAGTCGTCGCTGGTCGGCCTAGCTCGTCACCACGCTGCCTTCTGGGATGCAAAGGGCCTGGAGAACGCTCCGTTCGTCCCGCCGATCAACGGAGTGTTGAACAAGGCTGGCCAAGGCATCTACGAGGCGTCACTCCCAGGATTCAAGGAAGTCTTCGCCGGCGCGCTGTTGCCCGAGATGGTTCCGGTCGCCGACGCCTACACGGCGAATCACCCGCAGCTCCTCGACCGGCTCAAGGCCATGCCGAACACGTTGGTCCACTTCGACTACCGAGCCGACAACCTGTTCTTCGAACCCGACGACGGCTCGGTCGTCGTGATCGACTGGCAGGCCATCAGCGTCGGAGGCGGCGCTGCCGACGTCGGGTACTTCATCGGCCAGAACCTGTCGACGTCGGACCGTCGAGCTCACGAAGACGCGCTGCTGCACAGCTACCACGACACGCTCCTTCAGAACGGCGTGACGGGTTACGACTACGACACGTTCTTCCAGGACTACCGGCTCGGCCTGGTCTACGGCTGGGTGATTCCCGTCTTCGCGGTTGGTTCGCTCGACGCATCGAGTGAACGCGCGGTCGCCTTGTGGACCAACGTCATCGAGCGCGTCCAGGACGCCATCTTCCAACACAACGCGCAGGAGTTCATTTCATGAGTCAAACGACAGGACGCCTCCAAGGGCGCACCGCGGTCATCACCGGAGCAGCGAGCGGGATCGGGGCGGGAACGGCGCGCATGTTCGTTGCCGAAGGCGCCAACGTGATCGTTGCCGACCTCCAAGTCGAGGCCGGACAGGCCCTCGTCGCCGAGCTCGGTGACGCAGCACGCTTTGCCGAGTGCGACGTCACGAACGAGGACCAGATCGCAGCGGCGGTCGACATGGCGGTCGCCGAGTTCGGATCGCTCGATGTGATGTTCAACAACGCCGGCATCGTCGGCATCGTCGGCAAGATCTCGGAGATGCCCGTCGAGGCATGGGATCACACGATGTCGATCCTGCTGCGTGGCGTGTTCCTCGGGACCAAGCACGCAGCGCGTGTGATGAGCGAGCAGGGCTCGGGGGTGATCATCAGCACGTCGAGTACCGCTGGCATCCTCGGGGGCCTCGGACCGCACGTGTACACCGCGGCGAAGCATGGAGTGATCGGCCTGACGAAGTCGGTTGCCAACGAACTCGCGCCGCTCGGCATCCGTGTCAACGCGATCTCGCCAGGCAACACCGTGACGGCCATGACTGCTGCGGTGACCACCGGCGACGCCGGCGACCTGGAAGGCACGAACGAGAAGATCGCGTCGGGCTCGCCACTCGGTTACGCCGGCACACCGGACGACATTGCCGCAGCCGCCCTGTATCTGGCGAGCGACGATGCCCGATACGTGTCGGGCCACACGCTCGTGGTGGACGCAGGCCAGACGACCGCAGGCATGACGCCGCAACGTTTCAACACGGGTTCCTCGCGGCAGTACAACGAGGCCGGCCGCGTCACATGACGCGGCCCGCAGCGCTAGAGCGTGCGGACGGGGTCGGAGCCGTCCCAACCGATCGACGCGTCGCGGACCATGTCGTAGAACGCCCGGAGACGGGGCACCCCTTCGTAGATCTCGATGAGGTGGCCACGTGCAGGGCCACCATCGTGGAATGCGAAGCCCATACCCCCGGAGGTCTCCGCGCGAAGGACCTCTGCGTGGCCATCTCGAATCAATCCGGTCGACGCGGCGTCGAGGTCGTCGACGAAGTGGGCGACGTGGTGCAACCCACCGCTGCCGACGATTCGCTCGACGCCGGGCGTGTCGTGCTGGCAGATGAGCTCGAACATCACATCGCCCCACCAGCCGTACGCAGACGAGTGATCGAACGTGGCATCGACCCCGTTGATGCGGGTCGCACCGAGCTCGATGTGGTCCATCACGAAGAACGGGCCAGCACCGACCCCGGCCCAACCTGCAGCGGCGTCGCGTACGTCGTTCACCGCGTACGCCATTTGCACCGGCCCACTCATCGAACCGTTCGGTGCGTCGTCGCTCATCGTCGGAACGTACCGAACATCGACCAGCGGAGGCGTAGATGAACGCACAGATCACCGAGCTCTTGAACCTCGACGGCAGGACTGCTGTGGTCACGGGCGCAGCGACCGGGATCGGGGAAGGGATCGCCACGTTGCTCGCAGCCGCCGGTGCGCACGTCGTCGTGGCCGACATCGACGAGGCCGGTGCTCAGCGTGTGGCGGCCGCGGTCGGCGGCGAGGCACTGGACCTCGACGTCACCGATTCCGACCGTTGCGCAGACGCGCTCGCCTCGGTCGGCGAGCGGCTCGACATCCTGGTCAACAATGCCGGTTCGTATCACGAAGCCGGCAGCATCCTCGACCAGAGCGTCGAGTCCTGGCAACGCTCGATCGACATCAACATGGCCAGCCTGTTCCACTGTTCGAAACCGGCCGCAGCGCGGATGGTCGAGCAGGGCGACGGCGGCGCCATCGTCAACATCGCATCGGTCGACGGTCTCCTTCCGTGCCTCGGCACCGGCTACGACACGGCGAAAGCTGGCGCGATCCACTTCACGAAGAGCCTGGCGGTCGACCTCGCTCCGCACGGAGTACGCGTCAACGCGGTCAGCCCGGGAGTCGTGCCGGTCCCGACGCTCGACAAGATCCACTCCGGTGAACTCGATCCGCTCTGGCCGACGGACTCGTCGGTGACGGGTCTGATGGGTCCGCTCATGAAGCAGCGCTCGGCGAATGTGCCGATCGGTCGAAAGGGAACACCGGAAGACATCGCTCGAGCGGTGTTGTTCCTCGTGTCCGAGGCGTCGAGCTATGTGACCGGCCAGAACATCGCGGTCGACGGCGGATGGACCTTGATATGACCAGCATCTCCTCTGCGGACCTCAACCGACTGATCGACGAACGCAACATCGTCGCACTCGCAACCGCGTACACCTGGGCCTTGGATCAGCGCCAATGGGATGACCTGCGCGACGTGTTCGCCAGCGACGCCACGGCAACCCTGGGGAGCTCCGACCTGCTCGTTGGTGCTGACGCGATCATCGATCGAATCCGTGCCGCGCTCAGCCCGCTCGACGACAGCCAGCATCTGATCGGCAACCACGACATCTCGGTGGACGGCGACCGCGCGACGCATCGTTGTTATCTCCATGCTCAGCACATCCGACGCGATGCCTCGGGCGGGCCGCACTACATCGTTGCGGGCCGTTACGAAGACGAGCTGGCTCGCACCGCCGACGGCTGGCGCATCACCCACCGCAATCTCGCGGTGATGTGGGAGGAAGGGAACCGTCGGGTCGTCCGTCCTGAAAGAAGGTAGATAACGTTTGCGTTGACAATCGCATCAGACGTGACTTAAATGAAGGCATGGACGGAATCGATGTCGTGCTCTCTGCGCTGTCGGACCCGACGCGCCGCCAGGTGATCGAGCGCCTCGCCGATGGGCCCTGTCGAACGAACGAGCTGGCCGAGGCGGTCGGCGTCAGCGTTCCGGCCGTCAGCCGACACCTCCGCGTGCTGCGCGAGCGAGACGTCGTCGAGCGCGTGGATGTCGAAGGTGACGGTCGCGGCCGGGAGTATCGGCTCAACCCGGCGAGCCTCTCGACCGTCGCCACATGGCTGCGCGGCGACTATTGGACCACGCAGCTGCCCGCTGCCTCGCCCACTCCCGACGCCGACGAGTACTTGGCCCGGGTCGGAGGATTCCTGGACGGGTTCGCCCACTCCGATGCCAGCTTCTTCGAGCGGCATCTTGCCGCCGATGCCGAGCTGATCTTCCCGGGGAGCTCCGCCCGTTGGGACAAGGCGTCGACCGTCGCGAGCGTGCCCGGTCATGCCCCCTATGTGGAGTGGAACATCTCCGACACGACCGTTTCGGCACTCGGCGCCCACCTCGTATTGGTCGTCGCCACGGTGGACGTGCGCACGTCCGCAGCGGCCGAGACGGCGTCGGTCGTCCAGTCGATGATCTTCGATGACGAGCGGGACCCATGGACGCTGCGGTTCCTGCAACAGACCCCGACCACGTGACCGAACCCGGTCGAATCCGAAAGGTGCTCCCGATGTCCGAAATCAACGCCACCACCGCACTCGCTCCACGCCTCGTGGTCTCGTCGGGCGATGCTGCGCTCGACTTCTACTCGCGCGCCTTCGATTGCGAACCAACCGACCAGGTGTACGACGGGGACCGACTGGTCAACGCTCATGTCCTGATCGGTACGACGCTCGTCGGCGTCACCGAGGAAGACGGGGCGCACAATCAGTCGCCCACGACCGTGGGTGGCACCCCGGTGATCCTGAGTCTGACCGTGCCTGATGTAGACGACGCGGTCTCGCGGTTCATCGATGCGGGAGGACACGTGGTGATCGAGATCGACGACCGGCCGTACGGTCGACGTGACGGCAGATTGCAGGACCCGTTCGGCCATCTCTGGATCCTGGGCCAAGAACTGGACTGAGTCGGGTCGGCGTTCGCACGCTTCGCTCGATGAGACCGCCGAATTGATCGCTTGGTAAGTTTCCCCTTCGCGATGAGTGACGGCACGTACCCCACGCCCACGGTCGAGCAGTTGCTCGCAGCCGAGGCTTGCCGTGAAGCGGCGCGCCGCTACTCGTATGGCATCGACCGCTTGGACGTCGACACCTGCAAGTCCGCGTTCTGGCCTGATGCCACCGACGTCCATGGCTCCAACGACGGCAACGCCTGGGACTTCTTCGACAAGGTGGTGCCGTCGCACGGCCGGTGGACCTTCACGATGCACTCGATCTACAACCACCAGGTGCACGTCGACCCATCCGGTGACACCGCCCGCGGCGAGATGTACTGCATCACCCACCTGTTCGACGCCGACGCCGGTGAGATGTCGACCTGGTACGGCCGATATCAGGACGCCTACGAACGACGCGGCAACGAGTGGCGGATCATCCGCCGAGTCTGCGTCCACCACGGAACCACCGTCGACCGTGGCGTCGACCCCATGGCGATCGATGCTGCTCCGTATCGCCAAGCCTCCTTCGACCGCCCGGCAGCGGGCCGACCGATCGGACCTTGATGCCACGCTTTGCTCGCCAACGAGCCACCGAAGACCCGACCGGTTTCGCCCTCGTCGACGTTTCTCCACACGGTGCACGCGAGATGACCTGGGCCGAGGTCGATGACGCGCTCAACCGCTGCGCCAGCCGGCTGATCGACGCCGGCGCGGCTGGTGAACTCGGGCCCGACCATCGCATCGCGGTCTACGCGGAGAATGCCGCGGAGACTGCGCTCGCGCATCTCGGGGGACTGCTCGCTGGAGCATCGTCGGTGCCCGTCAACTTCCACCTCACGGCAGAAGAAGCCGAGTACATCTTCAGTGATTCCGGTTCGGGTGTCGTGTTCGTCGGCCCGGAGACCGCCGAGCGAGGCGTCGCCGCTGCTCGTGGGGCTGGCATCGCCACCGTCGTCGGCTGGGGTTGCGATGGCGTCGAGGGGGTCACGCCGTGGACGGACTGGCTCGCGGCAGGAGCCCCCGACGACCCATCCGACGACATCGTCCCGCGACCGAACCTGTTGTACACCTCGGGGACCACTGGGCGCCCGAAGGGCACCGAGCTCCCTCCGACCATGTTCGCCGGCGGCGGCAACATGGCCGAACATCTCGAAGCGCTCGCCACCGGTGGCTTTGCGGTCTTCGGCACACATCTCGTGGTGGGCCCGATGTACCACACGGGTCCGCTGTCGGGCATGCGACTGCTCTGCGCGGGGATCCCGTCGGTGATCCTCACCAAGTTCGACGCCGAAGCGACCATCGCTGCAATCGATCGATACGCAACCGAGACCACGGTGATGGTGCCGACGCACTTCGTGCGGATGCTCGCGCTGCCCGACGAGGTGAAGGCGAAGTACGACGTGTCGTCGATGAAGCTGATGGCGCACACCGGAGCGAAGTGCCCCGTCGACGTGAAAGCCGCGATGATCGAATGGTTCGGCCCCGTCTTTCGAGATGCGTACGGTGCCACCGAGGTCGGCACGGTGTGCGCGATCTCGAGCGAAGAGTGGATGGAGCACCGCGGTTCGGTCGGTCGTTCGATTCCTCCCTTCACGGCGGTGGTGCTCGGTGACGACATGGAGGAACTCGCTGCGAACATCGAGGGCCGCCTGTTCTTCCGCGACGCCACCGGTCGCGGGATCATCTATCCGAACGACGCCGAGAAGACGGCCGCCTCGAATCCCGAACCTGGTCTCTTCACGCTCGGCGAGATCGGGTACATGGACGACGACGGCTTCGTGTACATCACCGATCGTTTCAGCGACATGGTCGTGTCCGGCGGGGTGAACGTCTACCCGGCCGAAGCCGAACAGCTCCTGATCGATCACCCCGACATTGCCGATGTCGGCTGCGTCGGCATTCCTCACCCCGACATGGGCGAGATGCTGGTGGGTCTGGTCACGCCGACCGACCCTGCCGCACCGCCCGACACGGCCGAACTCGCTGCCTGGTTGCGCGAACGGCTCAGCCTGTACAAGTGCCCGCGGGAGTACCACGTCGTCGACGACCTACTCCGCAACACCATGGGCAAGATCAACAAGCGCAAGCTGCGCGATGCCTGGCTTGCCGGCGAACTCAAGACGCTCGCCGCGACCGTCCGCCCGACAGACACCGACTGAACGCAACCCGAACGACCGCTCACAGGAGACGCCATGACCGACACCCAGCAACGCTCAGAAGCGCAGTACGACACGGACCCCGACATCAGCGTGGACGACTTCGCAGCGGAGGCCGAAGCGTGGCTCGCCACCAAGCTCGAACGCCGACCGCCGCCCACCGAGCAGGTGTGGGGTGAAGGAGAGTTCGACGTGTCGGTGTTCCACGCCATGACCTACGACGTGGAGCGTGCTCACCTCGACACGCTCATGGAGTGGGTGCAAGCCAAAGCGGAGCGCGGCTATCACGGCATCACCTGGCCTCGCGAACTCGGCGGCCTCGGTCTGAGTCGAGCGCACTCGCGCGTCTACGGGCGCCTCGAGCGCCAATTCGTGACTCCCGGCGTCCACGAGACCCTCGCGGTGACTCGAGGGCTCATCGCTCCGACGGTCAACGTGTTCGGCACCGACGAGCAGAAGCTTCGTTGGATCCCGCAGTTCGTCCGTGGCGAGACGCTGTGCTGTCAGCTGTTCAGCGAACCGGGTGCGGGATCAGACCTCGCCGGGCTCGGCACGAAGGCGGTGCGCGACGGTGACGAGTGGGTCATCAACGGGCAAAAGGTCTGGTCGTCGGGCGCGCAGTTCTCCCAGTACGGCGAGCTGATTGCGCGCTCCGATCCCGATGTCGTCAAACACAAGGGCATGACCGCGTTCGTCATCCCGATGGATCTCCCCGGCATCGAGATTCGTCCGATCTCGCAGATGAGCGGTGGGTCGTCGTTCTGCGAAGTGTTCTTCAACGATGTGCGCGTCCCCGACGACACACGCCTGGGCGAAGAGGGTGACGGCTGGAAGGTCGCGCTCACCACGCTCGGTTTCGAGCGCGATCACTCCGAGAGCGAAGGCGGCGGTGCCTCCGGTGGCACGTGGAGCAAGGTTCTCGCGACCGCGAACGCGATGGGTGTCGCCGATGACCCGGTGATCCGCAACGAGCTCGCTTCGATGTACATCCACTCGCGTGTCGAGTCCATGACCAACCGACGTGCGGCCGACCTGGCCAAGTCGGGTACCCCGGGACCCGAGGGGTCGCTCGGCAAGTTGCTGTGGACCGACGGCATGAACCAGATGAGTGACCTCGTCAGCTCGATCCTGGGCGCGAAGCTCGTTGCGGACTCGGGCGAGTGGGGCACCTTCGAGTGGGGTGCTCACGTGCTCGGTGCACCCGGCTACCGCATCGCTGGTGGGTCCGATGAAGTGCAGCGCAACATCATCGGCGAGCGCGTCCTCGGCTTGCCCCGTGAGCCGAAGAGCGACACCGGTCCGTGGAAGGACGTTCCCCGCTAGCTCGGGACGACCACGATCTTGGCGGGTGCGTGGCCGCTCCCGATCTCGGTAAGACCGTCCGCAACACCGTCGAGGCCGATCACTCGGTCGATCGCCGGAACGATGTCGCCCGACGCAAGGAGCTCGGCGAGCGACGTCATGTCCTCGGCGTTGGGCGATGCAACGAACTGGTGGAACGAGGCGTCGGACCGCTTCATCGCGAGCCAGGTGCGCACGACGTGTGGAATGGGATCGAGCCACGGGTTGTTCTTCGGGCCGCTGACGGCCACGTATCGAGCACCGGGACGCAGCATCGACCGGCACTCTTTCGGTGTGCGGTTGCCGACGTTGTCGAGCATCACATCGAATCGCGCGCCGCCGTCGACGACGTCGGTGGTCGAGTAGTCGACGACGGTGTCCGCTCCGAGTGCACGCACCATCTCGACGTTGCGTGTGCTGCACACAGCGGTGACTTCGGCGCCCATTGCCTTGGCGATCTGCACGGCGAAGGTTCCAACGCCTCCGGCGGCGCCGTTGATCAGGACATGGTCGCCTGCTTCGAGGGAGCCGTGGGTTCGCAGACCCTGGATTGCGGTCAGTCCGGCCACTGGCGTGGCTCCGGCTGCCTCGAAGGACACGCCATCGGGGACGGTCACGAGATGGCCCGACTTCGACGCGAGGTAGGGCGCGCAGCCGCCACCGTTGCACTCGCCGAACACCTTGTCGCCGACACGCTTGTCGGTCACGTCTGCACCCACCGCGACGACGACGCCGGCGACATCTGATCCCGGGATGATCCGCTTGGGTCGGCGCAGGCCGTTGATCGCTCGGAGCATGTACGGCGTGCCGGTCAGAAAGTGCCAGTCGAGCGCGTTGAGTGAGGACGCCTCCACTCGAATCAGCACACCATCCGCTGGCGCCGTCGGCACCGGGACCTGCTCGATCGAGGTCACCTCTGCGGTGCCGTAGCGCCGAGCGACGACCGCTGGCATCTCGCTGGGGACGTTCTCCGCGAGCCCGTCGATGTCGTGGGGTGAGGTGTCGCTGGCTGAGGTGTCGTTCATGGTGGTGCTCCGTTCGCTGTCAGAAACGTACGTTGTACGTTGTTCGTTCATCCTGCACCGTACGGTGTACGTTGTCAAGGCCGGTTCGCGATCGAGAGGACACAGATGTCGACGACGGACGCGTCGAAACGCACGCCACTTGACCGAGACGCGATCGTGCGCGCCGGGATCGAGCTCGCCGATGCCGAAGGCGTCGGGGTGCTGACGATGCGTCGCGTCGCCGACCACCTGGGCTTCAAAGCAATGGCGCTGTACAACCACATCAGCAGCAAGGAAGACCTCCTCAAAGCAATGCTCGATGCGATCGCCACCGAAATCGACGAGCCTCCACCGGAGTGCGAACCGATGCAGGCCATTCGTCAGCACGCCATCGCAACTCGTGACGCGTTTCTCCGGCACCCATGGGCGGCTGGGTTGTGGGGCGTGACGATGCCCGGCGAATCTCGCACGGCACACATCGAGTACCTCCTGTCAGTGCTCGCTCGAAGCGACCTCGACGCCGAAACAGCCCACGATGGGTTCCACGCGATCAACAACCATGTGCTCGGCTACTCGATGCAGGAGCAGGCGCTCACCGTCCTGTTTGCAGGCCGCGGGATCGAGAGCCTCGTCAACGAATTCCAGGAGACGGCCCCGGTCGACCGGTTTCCGCACACCAACGCCCATCTCCAGGAGCACCTCGATGGAAATACATCGACCAGTTTCGAACTCGTGCTCGACCTGATCCTCGAAGGTCTGGCGCGCGTCTCGAAGGATCGGACCTCCCACACCGCATGACTGCACTCTCAGCCGGGATCGTGCTCTGGCGGTTGGTCGATCACGGGTCAGGTCGGTCTGTCGAGGTCCTCCTCGGTCACATGGGCGGTCCGTTCTGGGCGAAGAAGGACGACGGTGCCTGGTCGATCCCGAAAGGTCTGCCAGACGAGGGCGAAGAGCCGGTCGATGCCGCTCGCCGCGAGTTCGCCGAGGAACTCGGCCTGCCGGTGCCGCCGGGCGAGCTCGTGGCGCTCGGAGAGTTCCGTCAGTCGTCGAAGAAGACCGTCGTCGCCTGGGCGCTCGAACTTCCCGCTGGCACCGACCTCGACCTCGACGACGTCCGCAGCAACACGTTCGAGATGGAGTGGCCACCGCGATCGGGCAACATGCGGTCGTTCCCCGAAATCGACCGAGCGGCATGGTTCGATCTCGATAGCGCACGCCAAAAGGTCGTCAGCGGCCAAGCCGCCGTGTTCGACCTGCTGTCGGCTCACACCGATTGATCAACGAGCAGTTGGCGACGCCACCAAGAGTTCTCGCCCAACTGAAGTCTGTGCCGGAACGGGCCGATAGCTGAGAGGATGAAGGCCATGAACGCATCGATCCGACGCATCGTGCTCGGCGTGACGCTCGTGACCGCAAGTGCGGGCGCCCTCGTCTCGGCTGCGACGGTGCCGGAGATCGAACAATCCGCTGACGCCACCGAGCGAGCTGTTCGGGTCGACCTCGATGCACTCGTTGGTACGCCCGGTACGCCCGATGCCCCTCCGTTGCCCGACGACGCACGTCCGGTCGACACGTCGCAACCCGACATCGTCATCGGAACCGGCACACCCGCAAGTTGCACGTCAGCACGAGTGGTCGACGCGGTCGCCCGCGGCGGCGTGATCACGTTCGACTGTGGACCCGACCCGGTCACGATCCCCATGACCGCCACCGCAAAGGTCGTCAACACGTCGCCGGTCGTCGTCATCGACGGTGGGGGCCTGGTGACGCTCGACGGCGGCGACGAGCGCCGGATCCTCTACATGAACACGTGCGACCAAGCCCAGATCTGGACCACGCCGCACTGCCAGAACCAAGACCACCCACGCCTGACGCTGCAGGGCATCGGGTTCGTGCGCGGCAATGCCACCGGCGAGACCATCGAAGGCGGCGGAGGCGGCGCAGTGTTCGTTCGCGGCGGCGAGGTCACCGTGATCGACGCCAGCTTCGTCGCCAACAGGTGCGACCCGACCGGCCCGGATGTCGGCGGTGGCGCCCTGCGTGTGCTCAGCCAATTCAACGGCCGCCCGGTGATCGTCGCCCGCAGCGTGTTCACCGCGAATCGCTGCTCGAACGGTGCTGGAACATCGAGCATCGGTGTGTCCTGGCGCATCCTCAACTCGACCTTCTTCGACAATCAGGCCATCGGCAACGGCGCCAACCCGCAGCGTCCCGGAACGCCCGGCGGCGGCAACGGCGGAGCGATCTACCTCGACGGCAACGAGATGACCCTCGAACTGGTCGGCAGCGTGGTGGAGAACAACGTGGCCAACGAAGGCGGCGGCGCCGTCTTCTTCGTGTCGAACAATCGAACTGGCCAGATGTTCATCCGCTCATCTGAGCTCTCGTCGAACCCGAGTCTCGGTTTCGAGACCAACGGCTTCCCGGGGATCTTCTACCTCGGTAACGGCCCACCCATCGTGTCCGACTCCACGCTCGAGTGAGCAGGCAGGCCGTCGCGTCAGCTCAGTCGAGGCGGTCGAGCAGCTGACCGGCAAGGCGGCGAATTCGAGCGAGATCGAGGTGAGCGGTTGAGGCCAGCACGTCCGTTGCGATGTCGCGTGATCGCTCAGGCTGACCCTCGACGAACAGCTCGGCTTGAGCGAGGCGACTCGCGGCGACGAACAGCGGAGCTCGCAGGCGGCCGTTGACCCGGATAGCGAGGTCGTAGGCCTCGGCTGCTTCGTCGGTGCGACCGACCGTCGCGAGCGCTCGGCCGAGCCCGTGAGCGATCGACCCTTCGGTCGTCGCGCCGGTGCTGGCGACCTGGTTCTTCCAACCATCGAGGACCGGCACGAGTCGAGCTGCCGGTTCGGGCAAGGCGAGCATGTGACAGACCTCGGCCCACAGCATCAGCGTCGTCGACCAGAATTGCGGTGCTTCGCCGCGCGAGACACTGATCTCGTCGGCGAGGGAGCGGGCCTCTGATTCGCGTCCGACTTCGCAGCACAAGAAGGCGAGGCCTGCGGAGAACACATCGAGCGAAGCGTTCTCTCCCACGAACTGTTCGAGTTCGTCAGCGACCTCGGCCAGTCGATCCTGGGTTCGACGGAGCTGAAACAGCTGGCCGGCGTACGCGAAGAACGCTTCGGGCTGCCCGGTCGTGACACCGAGTTCGAACGCCACGCCAGCAGCATCCTCCGCTTGCTCGAGATCACCATCGAGGAAGTGATGTGTGAAGCGCGTCTGCTCGTTGGTCCAGCGAACGAAGGGCTCCGGGCTTCGTCGGGCGAACGCGGCGCGTGCGATCCGCTCGCGCTCCATCGCGTCACGATCCCCGAGTTCGACAGCGATCTCGTGGTGCGACATCGACATCATGCCGCTCAGGATCGGGTCGCCGCTTCGTTCAGCGGCGGCGATGCCCTCCTGTAGCCAGTCGTAGCGACACGTGAGCGCATCCGGAGTTTGTAGCGAGCTCTCGGCGAGGCGCACCACGCGAGCGAGGATTCGATCGTCGCCGGCAGCGCGGGCGAGGTCGAGGGCATGAGCGGCGGTCGCATGAACGGCGCGGTCAGAACCATCGTGCATCTCGATGCCGAGGATTGCGTGAAGCAGCGCGCTGTCTGGGCCGTCGGGACGAACGGCGATCGCAGCTTCGAGGATCTGGATTCGTTCCTCATCGACCTCACCGAACCGGCTGACCTCACCGCGGTTGTTCGCGAGCGCCGCACGCACCAGGAGATCGTCGTCGCCGAGATCGATCGCACGGTGACCCGCTTCGAGCAGCGTCTCGCGGTGTTCTGGGTCGCCCGCCTGGCGCTGCGCAGTACCCAGACCGACCAGGACGACGCAGCGACGTCGTGCGTCCGAGTCCGGCGTGAGGTCGAGAGCCTGACGATAGAAGGTGACCGCTTCGTCGGGGGCGAGCTGCGCCAGGGCATGGTCGCCGGCTCGGAGCGCGAACTCCGCTGCTTTGATGGCGCTGGACGGGCCGATGGCACGGGCCCAGTGGTGGGCGATCTCACCTGCGCGCTCGTCGGTGTCGCTGAGCTGCTCGAGCGCAGCAGCAATCGCCTCGTGGAGGAACGCACGAGCGGTGTGACTCAGCTCCTCGTAGAGCGTGTGACCAACGATGGCGTGCGCGAAGGAGAAGCCTCCAGCGGCGTCGGAGACCAGTGCGTTGGCGACCGCAGGTGTGAGCCGCTCGAACGTTCGGGCAGGAGGTTCGTCGAGGACGCTCGCGAGCAGCTCGAGGTCGAAGTCTCGGCCGATGACCGACGCGGTGTCGAGTGCGGTGCGGGTCTCGGCGCCGAGGTGCTCGACCCGCCGATTCACGACCTCGCGGACGCTGATCGGCAAGCCGTGCGCCTTGATATCGGCGGGGGCGATCCAGCGACCGTCGTCGGTCTGGCGGACGACTCCGGTCTCGGTGAGGTGGCGGAGAATCTCGGTGACGAAGAACGGGTTGCCGGCGGTCTCGGCTCGCAACGCGTCACGAAGCGCGAGCCCGTCGTGGTCCATCTCGTGGCCGGCGACGATCTCGAGGAGCGTGAGCATCTCTGCGTCGTCAAGATGACTCAACGCCAGTCGAGTGCAACCGGGTTCGCGATGTGCGGTCGCCAGGAGTCCGGCGAGCGGATGCCCAGGATCGATGTCGGAGTCGCGGAACGTCGCGACGACGAGCACGGGCGTGGCCATGGCACGTTGGAGCAGATGGCGGACCACGGCAAGCGTCTGCACGTCTGCCCAGTGCAGGTCATCGAGCACGATCAGGGCGGGCGGACCGTCCGCCGTCACGGTGTCGAGCACATCGACCACGGCGCTGAACAGCGCGAATCGAGCCGAATCCGAGTCGACGTCCTCTCCGCTTGCGAGACCCACGAGCGGACCGAGCGCGTCGCCTCGATCAGCGATGACATCGGGGAATTCGGCGCGGAGCCCGGCAATCACTTCTCGCCATGGCTGGTAGGGAATCGAGAGCTCGTCGTCACAACGCCCGTACAACACGAGCGCTCCGTCACGGTGCGCTCCGGCTGCGACCACCGAGCACAACGTCGTCTTGCCGATACCGGCTTCGCCGCTGACGAACACCACCTGGCGCTGACCCGACGTGGCGACTTCCTTGTAGGCCTGTTCGAGGATCGCTCGCTCGTCGTCTCGACCAGCGAACCCGAGCCCCGACGACTCACCCAGTCGAGCCGGGAGGGAATCGAGGCGTGCGTGAGCGGCACGGTTCGTCGGCGAGGACTCGAGCACGTTCCCGACGAATTGATAGCCACGACGAAGGACCGTGCGGATGAGCCGTTGCTCCTTCCCGCTGTCACCGATCGCGATTCGTGCGGTTCGCAGGGCAGTGGTCAACGCTGCCTCGCCCACGAAGCGATCGCCCCACAGCGAATCGAACAGCTCTTCCTTCGGCACCACCCGATCTCGGTGGACGACCAGGTGGTGGAGGAGGTCGAACGCCCGCGGCTCGATCGAGATGCTCGCTCCGCTGGATCGGAGCTCGTAGCGAGCAGCGTCCAATTCGAATCCGTCGAAACGGAACGAGGTGACATCCACCCTGACCACAGTAATTGGTCGGTTTCGTCTCCCCGATGCGGTGTTCGACAACAGCTGTGACCAGGGGCGACGCGCATCCTCAGACAACCCTCAGCTCGTCACGGAGCGAGGCTCAGCGGCGATGCCGATGATGGAACCTGCCCATCTCACCGCAAAGAGGAGCGACGACCATGCCCATTTTCATCACCTCGGCACACCGCCACCATCGCACGCAGCCGAGTGTCCGTCAGCCGAGCGAACGCTCAGCAGCGACTGCGGCGGGTGCCGCAGTGCCCGGACGCGAGTGGCCGTGATGCTCGCTCACGCTGCCGCGAGGCGCCCCGGAAGAAATCTTGAGAATTCGCGAACCGGTTGGTCCCGGCCGCCGTACTGATCACCGAACGAACACGATCTGCGAAACCCGCAGGAGCAACGATGACGAACGACACGACAAACGACACGACAACCGAGACCGTCACGGAGACCCCGGGCGACGCCCCGGCAGCACGGGGCACCACCGCGTTGCTGGCTGCCACCGCCATCGGAGCGGCGGTCTCGATCTCGCTGGGGGTCTACGCCAAGACCCACGACCCGACCGGTGACGCGATCACCACGTTCGGCTTCCCCCGCGTGCTTCCGATGAAAGCCTGGCTGACCACAGGTGCGGCCAGCCTGGTGATCGCTCAGGTGGCAACCGCCATGTGGATGTGGGGCCGGTTGCCCGGCGTCTCTCGACCCGCACCGTCCTGGGCGGTCCACGGGCATCGCTGGTTCGGCACCCTCGCCTTCCTGCTGACGCTCCCGGTCGCATACCACTGCCTCTGGTCGCTCGGATTTCAGGACACCACGGCGCGAGTGACCGCTCACTCGCTGCTGGGCACGGCGTTCTTCGGCGTGTTCACGACCAAGATGCTCGTGCTTCGCTCCGATCGAGTGCCAGCGAAGACCCTGCCGATCGTCGGCGGACTCCTCGCCACGATCCTCGTCGCGATCTGGTGGACCTCGTCGTTCTGGTTCTTCACCAACGTCGGCTTCCCGATGTAGCCGCCCCGAGAACCCCCGATTCCCCGCTCTGCCCCATACCCCTTGCTTCAACGACCCCAAAAGGACATTCCCATGGCTCTTCGCGCCACTCCAACCATCGCCATCTGCCTCACTGCCGGCATCGCGGCAGGCATCGCACTCGCCCGACCGGGCGATGAGCCGGCACCAGCCGCAGCAACGCCCGTCGCCGAGACCGCCCCTGCCCCAACCGGGCAGAACGTCGACGGCGACCCCGATTCGCCCTACCTCGCCGACGGCACGGTTCCCCCCGCCGCCGCCGGAGGCGAGGAGGCAGCGGCACCTCCCGCAGCACCGACCGCGATCTCGATCGAAGGGTTCGCCTTCTCGTCGAGCGGTTCGGTCGCTGCAGGGTCGCCGATCGAGGTCACCAACCTCGACGGCGCCGATCACACGCTCACTGCGAACAACGGTGAGTTCGACACCGGAACGCTCGGCCAAGGACAGACCGCAACGATCAGCGCGCCGTCCACGCCGGGGACGTACGAGTTCTTCTGCGTCATCCACCCCTCGATGACCGGGCAGCTCGTCGTCTCCTGACGCCGACGTCGCTCCATCGATCGAAACCCCAACACCTACCGCCAAACAAGAAAAGGAAAGACCAATGTCCAACGTGAACAACACCCCGATCAGGTCGGGCCGCTCGGCTCGACGCTTCGGCACCACCGGAGCCGCACTCGTCGGCGCTGCACTCGTGCTCGCCGCCTGCGGAGGCTCCGACACCCCGGCCGCTGAGCCGGTCGCCGAGAC